>JAJYHU010000279.1 GCA_021784615.1 Acidobacteriota bacterium
TCCGATCTGACGCTGAAAGAGACGTCTTTCAGCGCGGCGACGGAGTTCCCGTATTCTCTGCATAATTTCTCAGCTTCAATAAAAGGCAACGATCTACTCTCCTTTAAGCGCGGTGGCAGGCTGAATCCTCCGCATCATCCCCACAGGGAAGAAGGTTGCCAGCACCGCCACGAGCGCGGTGCCCAGGCAGACCATGGGCAGGGTCCACCACACCAGATCGAGACTCACTCCAAACAGGCGTTCGGCGACGGCGGAGGCAAGAATCCCGCCCACCGCAAACCCCGCAAGCCCGCCCACCAATCCCAGCGTCGCGCCTTCCGTCAGGAACAGCCGCGTCACGTCGCGATTGCTTGCTCCGAGCGCCTTCATCACCGCGATGTCCTTCTTCCGCTCCAGCACAATCGCCGTCATTGTGGCCATCACGCACAAGGCGATGATGAGCAAAATGAGAACCATCAGCGAGATCAAAAGCCAGCGGATGGTTCCAAGCACCTTTCCCTGAGAATACACGATTTGCCGGACCGGCCGGACTTCCAACCCGGGGAACTCCGCGGCGAGCGCGTGAACTGCGCTTTCAATCCCCGCCGTCTCTCCCGGAACGTTCATTTCAATCAGGCTGATTTTCCCTTCGGCGCCGGCCAGGCGCTGCAAATCCTGGAGTGGAACAAAAACCTGGTCGTCTTCGGAAGTTCCGGTGGCAGCAACACGTTCCACCCGGAAGCTCTCAGGCTTGGGCTGATCCTGTAGAGCCTCCCCCTGCCGCGCAACTGAAATCGCCAGGGTGTCTCCCGACTTAAAATGCAGGCGTTCGGCAAGATGCGCGCCCACCGCGCAGACCCCTGAATCGGGATTCGCTTCCGGCCTTCCATCCTCGATACGCCAGCCCGGCGCCAGTTTCCGGAAATCCGCAAAATCAGTTCCCACAGCCACGACGTTTTCAAAGGAAGGCAATCGCGGGTTCTCGGGCACAGGGGAAACGCGCGTAACCACGTACAACACCGGAGCCGCAACAAGGCCTTTGACCGTCGCTCGCAGGGACGTTACATGGTCAAATGCCGCTGCGTCGATCAGCCCCGCAAGCAAGGTTGGGCCGGCCGAGGCCGCGGCACGGCTGCTGAGAATAACATTGGCCCCGTAGGAGCGAAATTCCCGCGTCATTTTTCGATGCACGTCGCCGTAGAGATTCAGCAGCATGGACGCGACGGCAGCTCCGACCAAAAGCGATACCACCGCCAGCGCCGCTTGCGGCCGCCGGACCACTAGCGATCGCAACCACAGCCGCCAGAAAAGCGATCGGCGGTTCAAGACTGGTTCTTTCGCGCCGTTATTCATTCCGTAACACCGCGGCGGGCGAGATCTTAAGGCCCTTGCCGATAGGAATCAAGCTGCCCGCAAGCGCAATGAACAAAGCCAAGGTCAAAACGGCCGGCAGGATCACCCAATGAATACCGGTTGGGACGCCAAAAACCGCAAAAGAAAGCCTGCGGGCAAGATACGTCCCGAAGCCGTATCCGATCACGCCTCCAAGCAACCCCACCGCAAAGGCTTCCAGCAGGAAAATCGACGCGACTCGGGCGTCGGTGGCTCCCAAAGACTTGAATAGACCGATTTCCTCTCGCCGCTCCAACACCACCGCGAACATCATGGACGCCATTGCCAGCGCCGCCGTCACCAGCGCCGCAACGGCCAGCAGCGTCATCAGCAAACCGACGCTTTTGACAATCTTCCCCTCGGTGGCCGCCACTCGATAGACGGGCTTGGCCTCCGAGCCCGGAATGGCCTGCTGAATCTGGTAGGCAATCGAGCTGACGTAGGGGCTGCAATACCAGCGGTCGTATGCTTCCGAGTTCATTCTGGTGACGTCAGCTTCGCCGAAGGCGTCCTCCGGCTTGGTCAAGGCGCTCACTTCCACGCGCCGGATTTTGCCTTCGAGGCCCGTGAATTTTTGAACCTGAGCGAGCGGCGCCAAAACTTCACTATCCTCATCTCCCCCGGTCTCAAGAATTCCTTGGACCTTGAGCACCAAGGTTGACGCCGGGTTGCCGGCGCTTGAAAAGGCCAAACTCTCGCCCGGCTTGGCGCCGAGCGCCTTGGCAAGGTCTTTGCCCAGCAGGCATTCGGCGGAGTTTTCCCCGGGCCATTCGCCTTGCACTTTCCAGGCCGGATGGAGCTTCTCAAGTCCCGTCTCAAACGTCTCGGAAGGCTCCACCTGCATGGAGTGATCAAACCAACTTCCAATCACGATCACGCTGCGCCCCTTTACCTGAGCCGGAGCGTAGAGAAACGGCGCGAACGCCATAATGTTATTTCGCCAAAAAATCTTCTTCAGTTTGATAAGGCTTCCTTCAGACAGGAAGGCGCCGGAATTTGCGGGCCGATAATCAACTCCTCCGACCGAGATCGAAAGGCTGTCGGCCGCGGGAGTCACGGAAATGTTGGCGCCGAACGACCGCAGTTCGCGGGCCACTTTGTCCCCGACGTCAAGCGACAAGGTGGCCACGGCCGTGGTGGCGCAAATCCCCAGAGCCACCGCAGCGACACCTAGGAGCTTGCGGCGGCGGCGGCGCGTAATTGAGCGGCCGACAATTCTGCTCAGCATAATCTCAGCGGAAAACCTTCGCCGCGCCCTCAAGCGCGGCCTTCGAGATGATCAGCGTATTATTCCGGACCAGGTAGTCGAGGTGGATGGGATTGCATCCGCCGGCCGAACCGATGGTCGGAACGTAAATCGCGGAGCCGCAGTTTCGGCAAATCACGTTCTGCCCCTGTTGATAATAACCCTGGGTGCCGCAGATTTCGCAGGCATCAAGCCCCACCCGGACAATGTCGGAGGCGTCGAGAATGGCAATAAATCGGACTTCCGCTCCGTCTGCGGAAACCTGGTAAGGATGCAGTTTATGATCTTTCAATTGGGCCACCGGCACCTGCACCATTCCGTCGCTCATCTGCAACTGCACGGGTGGCGCCACGGCCTGCGCCACCCGTGAATATACAAAATCCGCGCTGATCAGCACGATGATTACCATGCCCACGGCGCTCGCCGCCATTTTCCAAAAGCGGTCGCGCTTTCGGGCAGCCAGGACCTTGCGGCGCTCCGGGGCCGGCAAACGCGCCAAGTCCCCAGCCGCTGCGGAACCGGACTGGAGCTTCTGGGCCAGAACCAGGAACAAGCAAAGAGCGATGATGGCGACAAAAAAGAAGGCGTCACTGTTGACGATGGGACCGATGATGGCCATCTCGCGCGAACTGGAAGGCAAAACCTGCGCCTCGGAAAGCTCGTGCAGGCCCGAGACCGCCAATTGCACGGCAACCACCAAAAGCACCAGGCTGGTGACGCTGAAGAACCTCCGCAGGTTGACTCTCACGCTGCCCTTAAAAAACGCCACGCC
>JAJYHU010000266.1 GCA_021784615.1 Acidobacteriota bacterium
AATTCGCGATTGAGTGCTTCCGGCAGGTGCGGGCGTCCATGGGCATCGCCTAAGTTATAAGCACTCATCGCTTGCCGTCGCAACAATGCTCCCATCAGGCAAGGAACGTGCGGCCGGTTTAATTGACACCTTGATTTGAGCCGGGCTATTCTGATAGTTAGCCTTGGTTTGCGCACCACCTCTGGAAACCGCGAAGGGTCAAAGCCGGCAGCCACGGTTCGGACAATCGATTCGAGCGGCGATTGCCTGAAGTTTAGGGTTTGAATATGCATTTTTTGCCGAAACTCGAAGAAATCGAAAAGCGGTATGAGAGCCTGACTGCTGACTTGGGCAACCCGCAGGTGCTGGGCGATCCCTCCACTTACCAGAGAACCGCCAAAGCTCACTCTGAGTTGCAGGAAATTGTGGATTGTTACCGGGAGTGGAAGGAGATCCAAAAAGGGCTGGTAGGAACCAAAACGCTGCTGGAAGAATCCTCCTCGGACTCTGAAATGCGAGTTCTTGCGCAGGCGGAACTGGCGGAACTGGAAAAACGGCAGGAAGCAATTGAAGCTCAGTTGAAGCTTCTGTTGCTGCCCAAAGATCCGAATGACGAGAAAAACTGCGTGCTGGAAATCCGCGCGGGTACTGGCGGGGATGAGGCGACGCTGTTCGCACAGGAGATTTTCCGCATGTACGGCCGGTATGCGGAAGAGCAGGGTTGGAAGATTGAAGTTCTCTCTTCTTCTCTTTCCGGCGTCGGCGGATTAAAAGAAGTGATTGCGCTCGTGGAAGGCAAGAGGGTTTACAGCCGGTTGAAATATGAAAGCGGCGTCCATCGCGTGCAGCGCGTTCCCGAAACCGAGCAGCAGGGCAGGGTTCACACTTCGGCCATCACCGTGGCGGTCCTGCCGGAGGCGGATGAGGTTGATATCCAAATTGATCCCAAGGAAATCCGCATTGATACCTTCTGCTCGTCGGGACCCGGCGGACAGTCGGTGAATACGACTTATTCGGCCGTGCGGATTACCCACCTTCCCTCGGGCATGGTGGTTTCCTGCCAGGACGAAAAATCACAAATCAAGAATCGCGCCAAGGCGATGCGAGTGCTGCGCTCCAGGCTCTATGAGATGAAGATCGAGGAGCAGCAGAAACAGATTACCGAGGAGCGCCGCGCCATGGTGGGAACGGGCGACCGCAGCGAAAAAATCCGGACCTATAACTTCCCGCAGAACCGCGTTACCGACCACCGCATTGGCCTCACCCTCTACCAGTTGGACCGCATCATGGAGGGGAAGCTCGACGAGTTTGTCGACGCCTTGACGACGCACTACCAGACCGAAAAGCTCAAGCAGGCGACCGTGGCGGCGTAACGGCTGCGGGACGCGGCACTTGGGTTTCCCGATGCAACTTCGTGTGGCGCTCCGGACAGGATTGAAAAGTCTCCTGGAGCATCAGGTGCCCTCGGCCGACTTGGCCGCTGAACTGCTCCTGATGCACCTGCTCCGCCAGGAGCGGGCATTCCTCTATACCCACCCCGACCTGGACTTATCGGACCAGCAAGTCGATTCTTATTTCCGTTTGATTTCGGAACGCTCCTCGGGGCGGCCCACTCAATACATCACGGGACATCAGGAGTTTTGGGGCCTGGATTTTGAAGTGAATCCGGCCGTGCTGATTCCGCGGCCTGAAACCGAGCATGTGGTGGAGGCGGTGCTCGATCTGATTTCTCAACAGAAGTTGTCCGGAGGAGCCTGTTGCCGGATCGTCGATGTGGGGACGGGTTCGGGATGCATTGCCGTGGCGCTTGCTTCCGAACTGCCGCTGGCAAGCGTTTTCGCGACGGATATCTCTCCCGCGGCGCTGGAAGTGGCCGCTCGAAACGCCGCGCGGCTCGGGATGGAAAAACGAGTCGAGTTTATCGAGGGCGATCTGCTCGCTCCGTTTCTTGAATCGGAATCCCCCCGCGCTTTTGACTTTGTGGTTTCAAACCCTCCCTACGTGGCTCGCGCGGAGCGTGAAAGCGTCCAGCGAGAAGTCCGTGATTTTGAGCCTCGCCTCGCCTGGGGCGATCTTGCCCAGGGCGAAGAGATTTATGGCCGGCTGTTTCCGCAAGCGCTGCGGGCGCTCAAGCCGGGCGGGCATGTTGCAGTGGAGATTGGCTACAAGATGAAGGACGCAGTCCTTGGGCTTCTTAAGACAGGATGGGTGGAGACAAAAGTTATCCCCGATCTTGCCGGGATTCCGCGCGTGATCACGGCGCGCAAAAGCGGCTGAGGTGCCATGCTTCGCCAAATTCTACACGTCGATATGGACGCCTTCTTTGTCTCCGTGGAAGAACTGGCCGATCCGTCGTTAAAGGGAAAGGCCGTGGTGGTGGGCGCGGACCCTGACGGCCGTGGGGTGGTTGCCGCGGCGAGCTATGAAGCGCGGAAGTTCGGCGTGCACTCGGCAATGCCGGTCCGCACCGCAAAAAAGCTCTGTCCTCACGCGATTTTCCTTCGGGGCCATCACGCCAAGTACCGCGAGTATTCAGAGAAGATTTACGAGATCTTCCAGGAGTTCACGCCCGCAATCGAGATGGTCTCGATCGATGAAGCCTATCTTGACTTGACGGGCTCCGAGCGCCTGCACGGCGGAACTCTTCGCGCCGCCGACCGCCTGATCGCCACAGTCCGGGAACGGACGGGATTGAATTGTTCTGTGGGCGCCTCAACGTCGCATTTGGTTTCCAAAATTGCCTCCGACCAGGCCAAGCCTCACGGCTTGCTTTACGTGCTGCCGGGGTGCGAAGCAACTTTTCTGGCGCCGCTGCCGATCCGCCGCATGCCCGGCATCGGGAAAGTTACGGAGCCGGAGCTGCTCTCGCTGGGCATTGCCACCATCGGAGACTTGCAGACGCATGGGCTTGAGCGCCTGAAGACGAAGTTTGGAAAGTATGGCGAATGGCTTTACGCCAAATCGCTTGGCAAAGATACTGGGGCGTATGCGTATGAAGAAGAGCCGAAGTCGATTAGTCACGAAACGACTTTCGATCAGGATACCGCCGACCTTGGGGAGTTGGAGAGAACCCTGAGCTACCTTTCGCAGCGCGTGGCGGCGCGGCTCCGAGACCATCGGCTCTACGCGCGAACGGTCGGCTTGAAGCTCCGCAACCACCGCTTCCAGACGATCACGCGCGATGCGACGATCGAGGAACCAACCCATCTCGATTCCGTGATCTTTGAAAACGTCTTGCGGCTGTTCGAGTCGGCGTGGAACCGCAAGGAAAAGATTCGCCTGGTCGGCGTGCGCGCGTCAAATCTGGAATCCTCTTCCGTGCAGCTTGGCCTGCTCGATTCTGCCAGGCGTGAAAAGCTCGGCCGGATCTTCCAGGCGGCCGATAAGGTCCGGAAGCGCTACGGGTTTG
>JAJYHU010000175.1 GCA_021784615.1 Acidobacteriota bacterium
TTATCTGCGTTCCGTTCGGATACTTCTTTACAAAGATGCTTTTCGGCCTAAGAAAGCACTTATTCGAAAAACTTCCGATCAGGCGTGAACTGGCGCCTGCAGTGGGAGGTCTCATGGTGGGCCTTCTCGCCCTTTGGCATCCGGATATTATGGGGGGCGGCTACGGGACCATGCAAGAGGCCCTGCTGGGTGAGCTTCCGGTAAGACTCATGTTCCTCCTGGTTTTTCTTAAAATCGCCGCAACCTCTTTCAGCCTCTCATCAGGGGGAAGCGGGGGCATTTTTGCGCCGGCCCTATTCATAGGCTCTGTGCTGGGCGGGGCATTCGGCCAGTTGGCGCACGCATGGTTTCCCTCCATTGTGAGTTCTCCGGGCGGTTTCGCGCTTGTCGGCATGGCCACGTTTTTTGCCTGTGTGGCAAAATGTCCGCTGGGCGCACTTTTCATGGTATCCGAAATAACCGGCAGCTACGATCTTCTCGTGCCGATCATTCTCTCGTCGGTTTTGGCGATCTTGCTGTCACAGAGATGGAGCATCTTTTATAATCAGGTCGAAAACAAGTTCCATTCCCCCGCCCATCAATCCGACCGGTTGGTTTATATGCTGAAAGGGCTGTTGGTAAAAGATGTATATCGCCCGGATTCTCCGGTCACGGTGCTCCCGGAAGACATGACGTTCGCCCAGCTCAGGCGGCTGGTCACCCATACGAACGAGTCCGTTTTCCCGGTGGTTGACAAGGCTTGTCGGCTCACCGGAATATTATCGCTGATCGAGATAAGGGCTGCCTTGTCGAGGAGATCGGTATATGAAGCGTTGAGACCTAAGGATTTGCTCTTGCCGCCGATAAGTGTTGCGCCCGACGAAAGCCTGTCCGCGGCGCTCCTCAAGTTCCTCGAAACCGGGTTTACCCGCATTCCGATTGTGGACCAGGGCAAGGGGTTGATCGGCATGCTGGGCCTTGAAGACCTCCTCACCCGCTATCAGCAGGAGCTGCAAAGAGCCGGCGGGGACGAAGCCGGTGTCGATGGAACGATCATGGGGCAAACGCCCCCCGTTTCGTGACCCGAGGGATACAGCTATGAGCCCTCGGCATGCGGGCGGGTTTGATCGTGCATATTTTCTGAAAAACCCGCACTCCTCCGGCAGTTGCCATTGAGCCGTCGCCGCCGCCCCCTTTCATTTAAATTCCCGCGCAGTGAATCAGTGTCCATCGGTAACCCCGTGTCGTGAGGGCGCCATCGCGTCCGCCAGAAAGTTTGAGGACGGGCACCATCCAGTGAGGTAAAGGTCCGGGCAAAAAAAATTCTTGACGATGGGGGAGTGACTGGTTAGCATTGTTCACCATGAAGGACGTGTTCGTTAAGTAGAACGATCCTCCGCCGCTTCTGTGCTGCTGTGGGCGCATGGAATCCTGAAGGCGCTCGGCTCATGCCGTTGCGCAGGCGGTGCGAGAGGTTTCCAAAGAATTGTTGGAATGGAGAGTAGAGCAATGGAAGTTGTTCGATTCACCTTGAACGGAGATCCCGTGGAGGCCGGTGTTCGCGCCGGCGAGACGCTGGTTCAGACGTTGAGGGAGCGATTTGGCCTTACCGGCACGAAGCAGGGTTGTGATCTTGGTGATTGCGGGGCATGTACGGTCCTCTTCGACGGGGAACCGGTCCTGTCCTGTTTGGTATTGGCGGCCGACGCAGAGGGCCACTCGGTCGTGACGATCGAAGGATTATCGAACGGAGAGGAGCTCCATCCCGTGCAAAAGGCCTTCCTCGACGAAGGAGCGGTCCAATGCGGATATTGTACGCCTGGAATGGTCCTTACCACCACAGCGCTTCTAGACGCCAACCCGGACCCAACGGAGGCGGAGATTCGGCGCGCTCTTTCCGGCAATCTATGCCGCTGCACGGGTTATACGAAAATCGTCCGCGCGGTGCGAAGGGCGGCCGAGGCGAGCCGGGCCGACGGGCGAGGCGGTGAATGATGAGCAAAGAATTTCAGTGGATAGGAAAGCCGACGCTGCGATACGACGGGGTCGCCAAAGTCACCGGCCAGGCGCAGTACACTGACGACCTGCGCCTTCCCGGAATGCTGGTGGGAAAGATTTTGCGTTCCCCGCACGCTCATGCCCGCATACGGAGCATCGACACCTCAAAGGCGGAGGCGCTGCCGGGGGTAAAAGCCGTGGCCACCGGGCAGGACGCTCCGGTTGCCTACGGAATTCTGCCGGTCTCCGAAGATGAATACGCCCTGGCTGTAGGCAAGGTGCGCTTCGTTGGCGACGAGGTCGCTGCGGTGGCGGCGGTGGACGAGGAGACCGCGGTGCGGGCTCTTTCCCTTATCGAGGTGGACTACGAGGTCCTGCCCGCTATCTTCGATCCGCATGAGGCGATGGTCCGCGATGATGTGAAGATCCACGAGGAGACCCGAGTCGCCAATATCGAACGCAAGGCGAGCCTGTCGTTTGGCGACGTCGAGGCGGGTTTCGCCGCGGCGGATTACATCAGGGAGGATAGTTTTTTCAAAGGGGCTTCCACTCACGCCCCGCTCGAGACTCAATCGGCTCTGGCGCATTTCCGTGATGGGAAGCTCACCATCTGGACCGCGACGCAGGTGCCTCACTACCTGCACCGGTACCTGTCCAAGGTGCTTGGCTTGCCCCAGGACCGGGTGCGGGTAATCAAGCCGGCTCTGGGAGGAGGTTTTGGAGGTAAGGGAGAGCCTCTGCCGCTGGAGTTCGCCGCGAGCATCCTGGCTCGAAAGTCGGGCCGTCCGGTAAAAATCACTTATACGCGCGAAGAGGTGTTTCTGACGCACAGGGGACGCCACCCGATGTATATGAAGCTTAAGACCGGCGTCAAAAAGGACGGCCGGATCACCGCGCTTCATTTTGAAAGTCTTTTGGACGGCGGCGCCTATGGCTCCTATGGTGTTGTGACCCTCTACTATTCGGGGCAGCTTCTCACCGGTCCCTATGTCATTCCCGCGTTCAGCTTCACCGCTGCCCGCGTTCACACGAACAAGCCCCCTTGCGGCGCTCAGCGCGGCCACGGCGGGGTTCAACCTCGATACGCCTTCGAGGTCCATTTGGATCGGATCGCGACGGACCTGGGGATCGATCCACTGGAGATTCGGCTGAAAAATGCGGTTGAGCCTCACACGCGCACCGTCAATGAATTGAGGATCACTTCCTGCGGGTTCCGGGAGTGCCTTGAGCGGTCCGCCGAAGAAATCTCCTGGAAGGAGCGAAAAGGCAAGCTTCCCAAGGGCCGCGGCCTAGGAATCGCCGGGGGCTTCTACCTCTGCGGCGCGGGTCTGCCCATTTATTTCAATCCCATGCACCATTCCAATGTGCGCGTCGAGGCGGACCGAAGCGGCAGAGTCACTGTGTTT
>JAJYHU010000194.1 GCA_021784615.1 Acidobacteriota bacterium
GGAGCGGGTCCGCCATGGAGGTGGACGTGCGTCCAGAACAATTCCTCTCCTTTAAGCTCGACCCCGTGCGGGACGCCAACATAGCCTACGTATCCGCCCGGGCGGGTGGAACTGATCGCCTGCATCATGGACTCCTGGGTGCCGACGCACTCCAGCACAGAGTCGGCGCCGATCCCTTTGGTCATCTCCTTAATGCGGGAGGCGCCCTCGCCGCCGCGCTCTGTCACGACGTCGGTTGCGCCGAACTCGCGGGCAAGTTTTTGCCGCGGCTGGTGACGGCTCATCGCGATGATTCGCCCGGCTCCCATCTGCCTCGCGGAGAGCACACCCAGGAGGCCGACCGCGCCGTCGCCCACGACCACGACAGTCTTGCCCGGCTTCACGCCCGCCGCATCGGCGGCAAACCAGCCCGTGCCCATGACGTCGGAGAGCGTGAGCAGGCTCGGGATCATATCATCCGGAGGGATATCCGGGGTGGCCACCAGGGTGCCGTCCGCAAGCGGGACGCGCAGCAGAGGCGCCTGCGCCCCGCCGACCAACTCGTGTCGCTGACAGGACGACTGATAGCCGGCCTGGCAGTGGGGACAGGTGTTGTCGGAGGAGAAGAAGGAACCTATAACGAACTGACCGGGCTTAACGGACCTGACCGCGCTTCCTACCTCCTCGACAAAGCCGCAGTACTCGTGCCCCATTGGGGTCGGCTGGGCGATAGTTGCATCGTCACTCGAATCGGGGCTGATGCCGCGGTAGGGCCACAGGTCGGACCCGCACACGCAGGCGGCCGCAATCCTGATGATGGCATCCGTCGGTTTGATGATTGACGGCGCGGCGCGCTCTTCGAAACGCACGTCGCGCGGCCCGTAGAGAACTGCGCCTTTCATGTTTTATCTCTCCTTTCGCGCTTTTTTATCGTCCGCTTAATACGAGAATCTCTTCGGGAAGCCTGGCCCCCTGAACCGTGAGCTTTGAGAAGGCGCTATCGATCTCGTGCAGGTCGTCGGGCGTAAGCTCGACGTTTACCGCGCCCAGGTTCTCATCGAGGCGCGCCGGCTTCCGGGTGCCGGGGATCGGTACAATCCATGGCTTCTGGTTCAGCAGCCAGGCCAGCGCGATCTGGGCCGGTGTCGCCTTCTTTCGTTTTGCGATTACATTCAGCAACTCGACCACGGCCCGATTGTTCCGCCTCGCCTCCGGGGTAAAACGCGGAAACGTAGCGCGGAAGTCGGAGCTGTCGAACTTCGTCTTTGCATCGATTTTCCCCGTAAGGAACCCCTGCCCAAGCGGACTCCAGGGGACGAAGCCTATGCCAAGCTCCCCGCAGAGCGGCAGAATTTCCGGCTCGGGGTCTCTTGTCCACAGCGAGTATTCGCTCTGGACCGCGGCGACCGGACAAACCGCGTGGGCGCGCCGGATAGTCCCTGCCCCGGCTTCGGAAAGACCGAAGTGTCTGACCTTGCCCTCCCGGATCAGGTCCCTCACCGCTCCTGCCACGTCCTCAATCGGCACGTCCGGGTCAACCCGGTGCTGATAAAACAGGTCAATCGTATCGACGCGGAGCCGCTTGAGCGAAGCCTCGGCGACCTCCTTTATGTGCTCTGGCCTGCTGTTCAGGCCATATCGCGTTCCGTCCGGTTTGATCCCGAAGCCAAACTTGGTGGCAATCACCACTTTGCCTTTGCCCCGGAACGGGGCCAAAGCTTCGCCCACGAGTTCCTCGTTCGTAAACGGGCCGTACACCTCAGCCGTGTCAAAGAACGTGACGCCGCGCTCTACGGCCGAGCGAATCAGTGAAATCATCTCCTGCCTGTCCGCAGCCGGACCGTAGCCATAGCTCATTCCCATGCAGCCAAGGCCCAGGGCCGAAACCTCCAGGCCGCTTTTCCCCAACTTGCGTTTCTGCATTTTTCCTCCCTTCGGCTTTTCAGGACCTGGCTGCTTCGCAAATCTTGTGATGATTAAATCTTACTCCTGAAATAACGAAGTCAGGTAGACCAATCCTGCTCATTTCTTGCCTGATCGTGCGGGGTCTTGGGCTTATGGGTTGTACAGCGAAATTTGGTCTGATATATTAAGTATTAATGCGCGGGCAAGCGTTTGAGAATAACAGCATGCCCCCCCTCCTAGTTGCGCTCGAAGCGGTGGGTAACGGCATTGCACGATTGACCGATAAAGTCGGCAGGCTGGTGACCGGTAAAGCCGACCGGTTCGTGACAGCGATACCGGGCCTGTCGCTTTTCAGGCGGGAGGAGCCGGCCGGGCCCACGGGCGGCATGTACGAGCCCTCCATTTGCCTGGTCGCGCAAGGGGCGAAACGCGTGCTTCTGGGAGACGAGACGTATGTGTATGACGCGCACCATTTTTTGATCACCTCCGTAGACCTGCCAACGGTCGTCCAAATTATCAAAGCGAGCCCGCAGGAGCCGTACCTGGGGCTCATGTTGAAAATTGATTGGCGCGAGATTTCCCAGTTGATGGCGGACAGCAATCTTCCGCCGCCGCGAGCGCGGCAGTCCAGCCGCGGGATGGCGACCGGCGAGGTCACGTTGCCGCTCGTTGCCGCCTTTTGGCGGTTAATAGATTTGTTTTCCGAACCGCAGGACATCCCGATCCTCGCGCCGGTCATCCAGCGGGAAATATTTTACCGCCTGCTTGTGGGCGACCAGGGAACGCGTCTGCGCCAGATGGCGTCGATTGGAAGCCGGAGCCATCAGATAGCCAGGGCGATCGATTGGTTGAAGAGCAATTTTGCACGGCCGCTTCGCATCGATGACCTTGCAACGCAGGTAAATATGAGCACATCGACCTTCCACCATCACTTCCGGGTGCTGACTGCCATGAGCCCGCTTCAGTACCAAAAATGGCTGCGTCTGAACGAAGCCAGGCGGTTGATGCTCACCGAACGACTGGATGCGGGGGCGGCAGCGTTTCAGGTCGGCTATGAAAGCCCATCCCAGTTCAGCCGCGAGTATAGCCGCCTGTTTGGCTCGCCGCCGCTGCGCGACATCACGAATTTGCGCCAAATAACCGCTAGTATAGGCAGAGCGGAAACAATGTGAAAAAGAGAAAAAATATCTTCCTCTCGGGCGCGCCTTCCTCAGGCAAGACCACGGTCATTAAGAAGGTGGTCGCGGGGCTCACCATCCCGGCAAATGGGTTCTATACCGAGGAGGAAAGGGTCGAGGGGAAAAGGGCCGGCTTTACGATAAATACCCTTGATGGAAAGAAGGGCTATCTTGCCCACAAAGAGAGGTCGTTCGTGAAATCCCGAAATATATTCGGCTGGCCGGGCCGTTGCGTCAAGGACAAATAGGACCGATGCAACGAAAAGAATCGATCTGGCACTCATAACCGGCATGTCAGTTTTTCCTGCCATTCGAGATA
>JAJYHU010000131.1 GCA_021784615.1 Acidobacteriota bacterium
CGATCTCGGACGGGCCGCGTTCCTTGATAAGAATCTGCTGAGCCTGCAAACGCTCCTCAAAAAAGAATGGAGGCCCAGATGCCCGGAAAGCTTGACCGGCGCGCCTTCTGGATCATGGACAATGGCTCCGGCCATCGCGGTCAAAAGGCTACGGATCGCCTCCGCACTCAGTGGCCCACGCTCGTTCCCATCCACACTCCGGTCCAATGCCAGTTGGCTAAATCAAGTTGAAATTTACTTCTCCATCGTCCAACGGAAGGCCCTGACGCCCAATGACTTCACTTCCCGCGGCGAACTCGAAGGCCGCCTGCTCCGCTTCCAGGATCGCTACCAACAAATCGCTCCCTTCCAGTGGATGTTCAAACGTTGTGACCTAACCGCTCTCATGGAGAAGGTCGAGGCTAAACAGTTTGCTATCGCCGCATGCACAATACGTCACCGTGATTACGAACAGGAGTAGTTAGCCTCCCATTGGCCCTCATCAGGGCTGTTGCGGGCATCAGCAGAGCTTATAGCGTTCATGAGGGTCATTGCCGGACTGATGCGGACGTATTCTTGTAGCGGCTTGCCAGCCGTACACATACCGCAGGATACACGAATACAGCAAGAAATCACGGGTGGAAATTTAACTGTGCCGGGACCCAGCCGCGAACTGAGTTTACCAAGTAGAGGTTGCGAACTCGGCGCAAGGCTCGAAAGGTGATGACGCGTTCGCGGATGCGGCCCTGGGCAAGCAGGCGCCCGCGCAGGATGCCGGGCAACAGTCCGGAGGCAACCGGCGGAGTATAGAATCCGTCGTCAAGTTCGACGATCACATTGGCGATGGTGGATTCGGTGATCTCACCTCGCTCGTTCCATAGCAGGACATCGTCGCAATCCGGACAAGACTGAGCGGCGCGCTCATAAAGGCCGCGTTGGGTAGTCTTGTGATAGAGCATGGGATCAGCCGAATCGACCGGAAATGGAGCCATCCCCAAGCGCCACCGATCGGAATCAGCCGGCGGCATCGGTTGGACCTTGAGATCCGGTTCACCGGCAGCATTGAGCGTCAGCCGCACGCGCCAGCGGCCATGGCTGTGGCGCGCACGGATTCCGGCTAATGCCGCTGCGATTTGCCTGGGCCGCCAAGGATAGCCGAAATATTCCGCAGAGTCTTCGAGACGCCTCAGATGCGCTCGGAGTAGATAGTAACGCCCCTCATAAAGCCGCATGGTTTCCAATAATCCAAAGCCGACGTGTGGACTATCAAGAGATGTATCGGTAGGCGGCGCTACAATAGATTTTGTCCCCGAATCCCGAGCGGGTTTCATCCTTTGCTGTCCCGACGTCAGAAAGGCAGCTTTTAATCGGCACTCGGCATACTCATTCAGAATCTCCGAATCATGGGTGACGCCGCTGCCCACACCATAGATTGCTTGGCCGGATGTGGCATTGAGCACCAGGGTGCGAATGGCCACGGTGAAAAGGCAGTCGCCGCCGGGCTCGATCAGTCCGATCGCGCCGGTATAGAGACCGCGCGGCCAGGCCTCCAGTTCGGCGATGATCTGCATGGCGCGCACTTTGGGCGCGCCGGTCACCGAGCCGCAGGGGAACAGGGCGGCCAGGCATTCCTCAAGCCCCACCTCCGGCCGCACCTGCGCCTGGATGGTCGAGGTCATCTGCCACAGCGTGGGGTGCTGTTCAAGGGCGAAGAGTTCTTTCACCTGCACCGAGCCAGGATGGGCGATGCGGCCCAGATCATTGCGCAGCAAATCTACAATCATCAAGTTTTCGGCTCGATCCTTTTCCGAGGCCAGCAATTGACAAACGTGCCGTCGGTCCTCCTCCAGCCAGCGGCCGCGCGGCCAGGTACCCTTCATCGGTCTTACCGTGATTTGCTCGCCGCGGCGGGTGAAGAAAAGCTCCGGAGAAAACGACAAAATGCGAAAGTGGCCCAATTCAATGTAAGCCTGATAAGCCGCTGGCTGTCTCGAGGCGAGAGAGCAAAACCAGGCGGCGGGATCACCCTTAAACCGGCCAACGAGCGGGAAAGTGAAATTGACTTGGTACACATCCCCCGCAAGGATATATTCCCGAATATGTTTCAGCGCGGCGGCATATTCCTCAGACCGCAATAGGGACTGCCAGCCAGGGCTAAAACCAGCATGTTGGCGCGAAACTTTACGACCCGGCAAAAGCGGGGCTGAGGGAGGATTGCATGGCATGACGATTGCCGAACTACCGGGTGCGGAAACGGGATCGGACGTATCAAAGATTGCCGCGCAGGCCAGGGGCAGGCTAATTTCCTCCTGCGGACGAACTTCCAGAGCTGTATCGAATGCTGGTGCTGCACCGAAGTCCAGCAGCACAACCGCCCATTGCCCGCGGCGTGCCGCCGCCTCGGCCAGCCGTATCACCGGCCGCACTTCGTCGCATCGATAGGCCGTTATAAATTCGTTCGGACAATGAAAGCGACGGTCCCAGATCGGGCAATCGGGCCTGACTGTTTCGAAAACGGCGGAAAAATGGCGGACGCGCACGCACCCATTATCGCGCATGTTCCATGGCCAGAGCTACCTTCCCTCCGGCGGACAATAGGCGTCGGACCTGTCGCGGTGTTCAGCCCGTACTTTTCAAACAACCGCGGGCTCTTCTTTTTTTGATTCACACCCCCTTCGAGGTGAAAGACAAATACCGCGGGTCCAAAGATCTACCTGCGTTTGCTTCGTTTGAGACGCCCTCGTGAGGCGGCAAAGGCGGAGCAACGGGTTTGCGCCGTGGGCCCTCGCGGCGAGGTCATCACCGGGCTTGCGGTATAGCGTACGCGTGGCGGCCGGCGGTTGGAGGGTCGCTCCGTAGGTAGCTGTCCCCACCACCCTCCACCTCGTGTCATCATTCCGAGGATCCCGTTCGCCCTCCCCTGGCGAACGGCCCCGAACAAAGCGAGGGGTCTCAGGATCGACCGGCAACGAGGAATCTCGCACTGAAATGAACCTGGCAGCGGCGATTGCGTGCCTGCCCGGGAGGCAGTGGGTCAATTTGAATTCTCTCTTTCTTTTCGCTTGACGCCGTTCGCACCGAGGGTAGAATTGATCTATGCCTAAGCGTTCAAGAACCGACCCTATTCTACTCGCCCACCGCCTATTCAAGAAAATTGAAGCCGAAACGGGTAAGAACCCTGCTGCCGTTGCGCTGGGAAGTCTGGGCGGCAAGAAGGACGGTCCCGCTAGGGCTAAGGCCCTTTCCTCCCAACGCCGCTCAGAAATTGCCCGAAAGGCCGCGAGAGCTAGTGTTTCGTAATATAATTACATTGACTTATTGATTAAATTGACCTATAGTGCTCGATTATGCCACGTCGAGCACCCCAAATTGAGCTCACTGCCAAAGAGCGAACGACATTGG
>JAJYHU010000363.1 GCA_021784615.1 Acidobacteriota bacterium
GAAGGTGTTGGTCAGGACGATTTGCGAACCCGCCGCCACGTAGGCGCGGGCAATTTCCTCAACCCAGTCGGGATGGATCAGATTCCAGGTGTCAGGGCAGGTTCCCGGTTCAAGCTTGCGCCCTTGCATCTGGGTTCCCCACGCGCCATCGGTCAGCACGGGAGATATTGCGGCGAGTTCTTGAATTAAGGGTTTCATTTTCTTTGGCTGAGGGCCACGGCCTTGCGATCAGTCTTCACTTTGTTGATCGGGCAGGTGTTTGCTCCATACGGCGCAGCAATTATTTTGCTCGTGGATCTCCGCGCGATGGGGCAGGTTGGCATTTCCTGCTCTTGAACGCCGGGCTATCACGATTGAAGCTGGAGGATACTCGGCATTCGTGACGCTACGACGTGTTCGTGGGTAAGAGCGATCGCCCCCGTTCGAGAGTTTCGCGAGATGTCGTCCCCTCGGGTTTGGCGCCCATTCGCTGGCTGCCCGGTGATGGCGTTCCCAAATGCATTCCTTTCGGTTGACGGGGCCTGGATTGTCCCATTGCTGCCCGCAACCTTTCGGCATCATCATACGCCGACTTCCCCCGATGTTCAAGCACAGCATGGATCGGACAAGGCGCTCCGGCATCGGCAGAACTTGCAGTCCGCGGCGGGCAAATCCGGGAGCGATCCCCTTCCCTGCAACTGGAATCAGCGGAGCGGGATTGAGAACCTGAGGCCGCACTCGGTTCCCACGCCGCACGAATCCCTATGGGCGACGAAGTCTCTGGAGTTTCTTAGAGAGCCGCTTCCCCTCGTTCCTCGTTCCGGATGCGGATGGATTCCTCAACCGGATAAAGAAAAATCTTTCCGTCGCCAATCTTGCCGGTTTTTGCGGCTTTCAAGATTGTTGCCACTGCCAGGTCAACCATCTGGTCGCGAACGACCATTTCAATTTTGACTTTAGGCAGCAGGTCAACGTTATATTCCCTGCCCCGGTAAACTTCGGTATGCCCTTTTTGACGACCATGCCCGCGCACTTCAGAAATGGTCATGCCTTCCACCCCGACTTCATGAAGCGCGTCTTTGACCTGCTCAAGCCGCGAAGGCTGAATAATCGCTTCTATTTTTTTCATTGTTTCCTATCCAGATCAGCAGGATACGGAAAATCGCTCAACCGCAGGAACATCCCAAAATCCAGCGGGACGAATTCCGTTCTTCGTTTTCCACCCCGAAAATTCACGATTCAAAAGCGTACCCTTCTTCACCGTGCTGGGAAAGGTCGAGCCCCTGGACTTCATGCTCCTCGGTCACCCGCAACCCCACCAGAACATCAACGATCTTAAGAATGATCAATGTTCCCACAATCGCGAGCGTCCAGGAAATAAGAACTCCGATCAACTGATTTCCAAGCTGCCCCGGGTGCCCGTCGATAAGGCCCACCGGCAATGCGGCCCCTTGACTGTTTTTAAAAATGGGGTTGATTGCGCTGGTAGCAAAGACGCCCGTCAAAAGGGCGCCCACCGTCCCGCCAACGCCGTGGACGCCGAAAGCATCCAGCGAATCATCGTACCCGATCCGGGCTTTGACCTTGGCCACCATAAAGTAACAGACGATTCCGGCAATCAACCCGATCGCGAGAGCCGACATTGGCCCGACGAATCCGGAAGCCGGAGTGATTGCCACCAATCCGGCCACGGCCCCGGAAATGCCTCCCAATACGCTGGGCTTTCCGTTGCGGAGCCACTCGGCCGCTCCCCATCCGATGGCCGCGGCAGCCGCGCCGAACTGCGTGGCGACAAAAGCGCTTGTGGCAAGCCCGCCGGCGGTGAGCGCGCTGCCGGCGTTGAATCCGAACCATCCCACCCAGAGCAGGCAGGCCCCGATAAAGCTCAGCACTACGCTATGCGGGGGCATGGGCTCTTTCGGGTATCCAACCCTTTTCCCCAGATAAAGCGCGCAGACCAGCGCGGAGACTCCGGAGGTGATATGCACCACGGTCCCGCCGGCAAAGTCCAGGGTCGGAATGGCTCCGCCCAGCGCCGCGTTGAGCAGCCCGCCCTTGCCCCAGACCATGTGCGCCATGGGCGCGTAAACCACCAGCGACCACAACACCATGAAAACCACCATCGCGCTGAATTTCATGCGCTCGGCGAACGCTCCGCAAATCAGAGCCGGGGTGATGATCGCAAACATCAACTGGAACACCATGAAGGTCTCAAAAGGTATGGTCCCGGCGTAGGTCGGGTCCGGCGCCGAGCCCACGCCGCGCAGGAAGAGGTGGCTCAGCCCTCCAATAAAGGATGTTCCCGGACCGAAACACAGGCTGAAGCCAATCACCGCCCACAGCACCGTGATGATCGCCATCAGCGAGAATCCTTGCATCATGGTCGATAGAACATTTTTCTTCCGCACCAGCCCGCCGTAGAACAGAGCCAGGCCCGGCCCTGTCATCATCAGGACCAACGCCGAGCAGACCAGCATCCAGGCGTTGTCCCCGGAACTCTGAGCCTCGGCGATTTCAGCCTTAAGCTTGGCAAACTGCGCCGGGCTCGCGGTCGCCGCAGGCGACGCCATTGAGGTTCCAACATTTTGCGAAAGAGCCGTCCGCACGCTTTCCGGCTGCGCGAGCAGCCCGGATGCGGACACCAACATGACGATCAGCAACATCCAAACATGTTTCATTGAATTCCCTACTCCTATGCGGTTGATTGGGCGGCGACGACCGGCCAGCAAGCCCGCATTATAAGTCTGGAAACCTCGCGGAGACAAACCAAAATCGTCCGGGCAGTTGGACAAGGGAGCCGCCGCCTCCCGGTGAACCGCAACATTCGTTGACAGCGATTCGGCGCAAAGAGTAAAATAAGTCGTTTACGTCAAGCGAGGCGAGGTGCGTGTATGTATGCGATTATCCGGACGGGTGGCAAGCAGTACAAGGTTTCACCCGGTGATGTGATTCAAGTTGAGAAGCTTCGGGGCGATCCCGGGGCGGGCGTGGAGTTCAACCACGTGTTTGCAGTTCGCAAAAACAATCTGGTGGTGGGCGCTCCACTGGTTGAAAACGCCAAGGTGAAGGCGACCATTCTCAGCAACGACCGCGCCGCCAAGGTGCGCGTTCTGAAATTCAAGCGCAAGAAGCAGTATCGAAAGACGACCGGGCACCGGCAGTCCTTCAGCAAAGTTGTCATTAATGAAATTGTTGCTCCATAGCTCAAAATGCCCGGAGCGGGCGAATACGAGGCGAGGGTTCTTATGGCTCACAAAAAAGGTTTAGGAAGCTCACGAAACGGGCGTGATTCGAACGCCCAAAGGCTGGGAGTGAAGCGCTTTGACGGACAGGTGGTCAGCGGGGGATCAATTCTGGTTCGCCAGCGCGGCACACCGTTGAAGCCGGGCGAGAACGTCGG
>JAJYHU010000420.1 GCA_021784615.1 Acidobacteriota bacterium
GTATTCGGGCGGCACGTGCGCCGACTGGAACGACTATGCGAAGAACAGCGGCGATTCAGGGTTTGCCTGTTTCAATTTCGGCGTGGCCGACACGATCACTCGCCACTCGCCGTCGAGCGTCCTGATCAGTACGCCCTCGGGCCGGGCATTGCCTCTTGCTTCGGATTCCATGCAACGGGCTTTTGACCGGGTGGCCCAACAGGCCATGGCCGCAAGGCCTCCCAAACGGATCGTGATCCGGGACGATCACGGCGTCATCTCGAACGAGCGCCTGGAGCAAATCAGCAAGCAGACGGGAGCCAGGATCGTGAACGCCGGCAAGATTGCGGGCGCGCACGGGCGGTAAAGGCGCGCCACTCGCACCTGCGGAGTTTGCTTAAGAAGAGGAATTATGCGCTGTCCTTTCTGCGGTTATGCGGAAGATAAAGTTGTGGACTCGCGCGCCGGAAAGATTGGCGATACGATCCGGCGCCGGCGCGAGTGCATCAAGTGCGGACGCCGCTTCACCACCTACGAGCGGATTGATGAAATTCCCTATATGGTGGTCAAGAAGGACGGCAACCGGGAAAAGTTTGACCGGCAGAAGATCCTGGGCGGGCTTCTCAAAGCGTGTGAAAAGCGGCCTGTTTCCATGGGCCAACTGGAAGAAATTGTCGATGAGGCGGAAGCCTACGTGGCGGAGTCCGTTGACCGGGAACGGCCCAGCTCCGAACTCGGCGGACTGGTCATGGACAGGCTGCGCAAGTTGGACAAAGTCGCCTACGTGCGGTTTGCCTCCGTTTACCTCGACTTCAAAGACGTCCGCGAGTTCATGGACGAACTGAAAGACCTTCTGAAAGCGAAAGCCACCTAGGGTCTGTTAAGCTTAACGGAGTGCCTAGACGATGAGAGCGAAGTTAAGGGAAGCGAGAAAGACGACGTCTAGTTTACCAAAGCGAGAGGAGATGCGGCGGAAACCTTTGAGTCGGCGGAAGAGCCTCTCGATCTCGTTGCGCTTGCGATACAGGGCTTTGTCGTGCTGCCAGGGCCGCAGGCGATTGCTTTTGGGCGGAACCACAGGGATAAAACCAAAGTCCAGGGCCAGCCGGATTCCATGCGCCATCTTCAAAGGTCTATACGAGAGATATAAAGGGGAAAATTGGCCATTCGTTTTGGCATAAGCAGCTTGACATCACCTCCGAAGCTGTGATTCCATCACCCGGAGAAGTCCAAGCTCGAAGGAGGTGTTGAGAAATGGGCAAAAGAATCTGGGCAATCCTTTCCCTGGCCGGACTCGCTGGCGCAGCCGGGCCAGCGGCGCCGGCCTCAACCTCGATGCCGCCGCTCCTAAACCCGCAGCAATCCGCGCGGAAGGAGTCGCGCATCAAATTGGAGAAGCACGCGCTCGAACTGAAGCAGCAGAAGCGGGCGGCTGAAGCCAAAGCGGCCAAACGGCAAAGCTATATCAAACTTGAAAAGCATCAGGCCGAGCACAAGATGGCCAAGCATCAGATTGAACTGAAGGCTAAGAAGAATCAGGCTGAGAGGCAGCACCGGTAGCGGCGATAGGCCAATTCGGGCTCGAATTCTTGGAGGGTGAAGTCTGGACCCGAACCCCAAGGAATGTAGGCATTCAGATGCGCTGGCCCTTCTCGTTTGGCAAGCATTCGACGGCGGCTTCCTGGAAAGAGAAGCTTGCCGCGCTCAATAGCATTTCCGAGTTCTACCCCACGCCGCTATCCGTGGCGCGTCAGATGCTCGAACTGGCGAAAACTTCGCCGCGGGATGTCGTGTACGATCTTGGTTCTGGCGACGGCAGAATCCCGATTCTTGCTGCGCAGGAATTTGGCTGCCGCGCGGTGGGCATCGAGAAAGACGACAGCCTTTACTGTCATTCCGTCGGGCGCGTGGCCGAACTGGAGCTGGAAAATCAAGTCAGCTTCCAGCGGTTGAACTTCTTCGAAGCCGATTTTCGACCGGCGACAGTCGTGACACTCTATCTGCTGGGCGCGGTGAACGAGCAATTGCAGCCCCGCTTGGGTAGCCATCTGCGTAGCGGGGCGCGCGTGGTTTCTCTGGATTTTCCTGTGGCGGGATGGAATCCGGAAGATGTTCGGCAAGTGCGTTCGGTAAACGAAGTGGAGTACACGCTTTACTTGTATCGTCGGTGCCCCCCTCGTCCCCCGGTTGAGCATCCCGAACGCCCGGCTGCGAAAGATGCCGATCAAGCCGCAACCATACAGAATCACTCCTGCGGACGAAACGCGTGATCGAAGTCTGAAGCAGCGATGAAATACCCGTCGCGGCGGCGCTCAGCCCGTAACCCCAGCTTCCAGATGGACAACGTGGACCTTCCACCATGGCGCGGCCTTCGGTCAGTGCGTAGCCACGGTCAATCCGCTTTTTGATTGACCGTGGGATTGTCCCACGCTAAAAGCCCACGCTCATCAGAAAGGCCTCTTGGGCCAGGTCTTCCGCAAGGGCCTGATCGCGAACCATCCGGCAAAAATATTTTACCAGGGGCGCGCGATAGCGCCGGAGCAGTTCGTCAAAGGACTCCGAGTCGCCCTGACGCACCCGCAACATCAACTCCAGATCTGAATCGATGGCCATCGCTCCCACAATCTGTATAACACGTCAGCCCTCAAATAGTTGCGGCTAAGCATAGCATTTTCTAAAGTCCCTACGGGGAAGATCGACTGGACCCATAGTGCCCTAAAGAAACTCCTGCAAGGAAAGCTCGCTCCAACACAATCGAACGGGTGTATCCTGTCATTTTGTGAAATCTCGATTGGGTTCCTCCGACGGCCCGAGACCGGCACTGGAACTCCAACCTCGTCAGGAGATACTCATGCAATTCATACAGCGCTTTTTAGTTTTCGGGATCTGCTCCGTGCGGTTTGATGCAGGCGCCGAGCCTTGTCTGGACTTCGCCAAAGGGACTGCCGCGCGTAAGACGCTTTTTGCTTTATGCCCAGTCCTGGCCGTGTTCCTGCTTGGACTTTTGGGAGTGCCGAGCCGTACTCTGGCCGGCCAAGCTTCAGGCAGAGGACTTGCCGCGAACGTCGATCCTCTTATCGGTACCGGACACGGACCCGGCGGCAGCATCAACCTGTTTCCCGGACCGACCACTCCCTTTAGCATGTCGCGACTGAGCCCCGACACGGAAAGCCATGGTTATGGCTACCACTACTATCAGCCCGACATCCAGGGCTTCAGCATGACCCACGAAAGCGGTCCGGGATGGCCCAACGAAGGCGAGGTGTTCTTTACAGCAACCAGCGGCCCTATCGAGACCTCGACAGCGAAATTTGAGTCGCCTTATTCCCACAGCTATGAATCAGCCGCCGCAGGATATTACCAGGTGCGGCTGC
>JAJYHU010000137.1 GCA_021784615.1 Acidobacteriota bacterium
CATGTCGACCCCCAAGGCAACGCACTCAACAAGGTCCGCCGGCGTTCCGACACCCATCAGATACCGCGGCTGCCCCACGGGCAACAACCGGGCGATATGCTCGATCGTCTGGTACATCTCCTCTTTGGGCTCTCCGACCGACAGTCCTCCGAGCGCGTAGCCGTCAAACCCGGCCTCGATCATTTCTTCCGCGCTCTCCTGCCGCATGCTCCGGTCCGTTCCGCCTTGGACAATCCCAAAAAGGCTCGGCCCTGATGCCAGCGCTCCCGGTTCCGGCCCGGACTTCGCCCGGCCGGAGTTCGCCACAAAAAACTCTTTCGAGCGGCGCGCCCAGCGCCCCGTAAGCCGGACGGCGCGCCGCAGACTCTCGTGAGTGGAGGGATATTCGACGCACTCGTCGAGCGGCATCACGATATCCGCGCCCAGCGCCAACTGGATTTCCACGGCTTTTTCCGGCGAGAAAAAGTGCGAGGAGCCGTCCAGATGCGAGCGAAATTTGAAACCCTCTTCCGTCACCCGGCCCAGGCCTTTGAGGCTCATCACTTGAAAGCCGCCGCTGTCGGTCAGGATCGGGTGCGGCCAGCTCATAAAGCGGTGAAGGCCGCCAAATTCCCGGACCGTTTCGTGGCCCGGCCGCAAATAAAGATGGTAGGTATTCGCCAGGATGATCTGCGCGCCGGCTTCTTCAAGCTGCGCCTGCATCATCGCCTTCACGGTTCCCGCGGTTCCCACCGGCATAAAAACCGGCGTCTCAATGTCCCCGTGCGGAGTGTGCAGGATTCCTGCGCGCGCTCCCGTGGCTTTATCCTGCCCGACAATCGTAAACTTCAGTCCCATAACTTCGTGTAGCGCGTCTTTGTTGCGGCGCTTGAATTCGAACCCGGCGGGGATGCCGGCTCCAGTTGGATTGAAACGCAACCGCCGCCAGCCAGCGGAGCACAGGCGCATTTTTGCGAACCTGAAACCGATGGCGGACTGTCGGATCTAGGTGAACGCGGCTAGCACCACCTTCACCGCAACCAGCATGATCCAAAGTCCCAGATAGATGAAAAAGATCGAACGGGTCTTGACCACTCCTTCAGAAACACGCGACAACCCTAGGGCAAGCAAAATCAGGAACCAAAAGATAAAGATGTCGAAGGAGCTCGCCAGCGCCATGACCGGATGCGAGGTGTCAAGAGGGTTCAGGAAAAATCCCAGGTTGGTCGGAGCCGGGCTCCGGGGGTTGAAATGATCAGGGTCTCCAAAGAACATCACGGCCACAGCCATCGCGCCGCTCACGACGCTCGGCAGGTCGGCATAGCAGGCCACCGAAAAAATTTTCTTGAAGTCCGCGTGAACGCCGAAAACGCCGGTCAAAATAACCATCCCGACCCCCGCCGCCGCAAGCAGAAAGATGGGGACGCCGAAAAGGCCGCCGAGGTGCGCAAGGACGCCCGCAACGGCCGCGCCTTTCTCGACGGCTTGGTGGATTTGCTCGGGGCTCAGGCTGGATGCGCGCCCGCTCTGCATAATGGCGCCATAGATAATGCGGTGCATGCCGATCTTCGACAGCATCGTTTCCGTGATAGCCAGCGAAACGGCAATCAGCAGCAGCAAGGGTTTGATAAAATCCGGCTTGCGCGCGATGTCCTCAAAGGTCTCGCCGGGCCCGGTGAAAACTCCCACAAAGCGCTGCAAAAAAGATTTTGGCTCGCCACCCTGGGGCGAAGAACTCATGCCGTCCATGGAATTTCCTCTCCCTCCGAGCGTTTAACCGCTCACTAATCCAGGTCCACCACTCCCTCAAAGAGCCTGACCAACATAATCTATATGAGGAATAACGTGAAGGGAAATCCGTTGCCCGCTTGGGAGGCCGCCCGCAGGCGACCACAACGGAAGGCTGTCGAAGGCTTGCCTTCCCGGCGTGGACCCGCCAACCAGGGAACTTGGCATTTGACGGCCTTCGCGCAAACGCTTGAGGGCAGAATTACGAATCGAGATCAGAGGCTTTTCGATTTGCCCTTATTCATGGACGGCGGCATCGAGAAACGCGCGCAGTTTTCGGCTGCGCGAGGGGTGCCGCAACTTGCGGAGCGCCTTGGCTTCAATCTGCCGGATGCGCTCGCGCGTCACGGCAAAGCTCTGGCCCACTTCTTCCAGGGTGTGCTCGCTGCCGTCGTCAAGCCCAAAGCGCATTTTAATGACCTTCTCCTCACGGGGAGTCAAAGTCTTCAGGACCGATTCCGTCTGCTCCTTCAGGTTGATGTTGATGACGGCCTCGGCGGGCGAAATCACGCCCCGGTCCTCGATGAAATCACCCAAATGCGAATCTTCTTCCTCGCCGATCGGCGTTTCCAGCGAGATCGGCTCCTGAGCGATCTTCAAAACCTTGCGAACCTTGACCACCGGAATATCCATGCGCTTGGCGATCTCTTCCGAGGTCGGCTCGCGGCCGTATTCCTGCACCAGTTGCCGCGAAGTGCGGATCAGTTTGTTGATGGTCTCGATCATGTGCACGGGAATTCGAATGGTGCGGGCCTGGTCGGCGATGGCGCGGGTAATCGCCTGGCGAATCCACCACGTGGCATACGTCGAAAACTTGTAGCCGCGCCGGTACTCGAATTTATCGACGGCCTTCATCAGGCCGATATTGCCTTCCTGGATCAAGTCGAGAAACTGCAGACCGCGATTGGTGTATTTCTTGGCAGTCGAAACCACCAGCCGGAGGTTGGCCTCAATCAGTTCGCGCTTGGCCGCCTCGGCTTCCATTTCACCCGTCAGGATGTTTTGAAAGGTCCTGCGAAGTTCGGCCGCGGTGGCCTGATTCCGTTCTTCGATCTCAGACAGCCGGGCCTTTTCCTGCCGAAGCTCCTTTTTCAGGTCCTTGCCGTTGTTCCGGGCGCCTTCAAGACGCCTGCCCAGCCGCGACACTTCGCGCTCGACAGGCCGCACTTCATCGACCGACTGGCGGATGGTTTCAATCAGGCGCTTGCGCTCGGTGTTGGTGAATTCGATCGACCGGAACAGTTTCGAGATCAGGATCCGGTGGCGGCTGACGGCCAGGTTGTAGCGGCGGAATTCCCTTCCCCGCCGGCTGCGCGGAATTCGATCCCGCTTGCCTTTCATCTGCATCAGCTTCTTATTGAGGCGATCCATCTCATCGATGGTTCCAATCAATTCCCGGGCTCGGCGCGCCACACTCTCCTCGGTAAGCTCGTCGTCGTCAAAAACCGTGATCTCCTTGATCGTCCGGCGCCCTTGCTTCAGATCCTCCCTCAGCGCAAACAGTTCCAGGATCACGATCGGCGAGCGGGAAAGAGCCTTCAGAACCCGGAGCTGCCCGCGCTCGATGCGCTTGGCGATTTCAA
>JAJYHU010000340.1 GCA_021784615.1 Acidobacteriota bacterium
ACAAATTTCTCCACGATGGGGCCTGCGGCCAAGCTTCCGCCGTTCTCATTTGTTTACGGTGGTAAGCCTTCCAGCGCACTCCTGAAAGGGTGGCGAGTGAGCGTCGGGGCTCCGGCGCGCCGTGGCGCCGCGAGCCAGCAATCCTATTTGTACACCGACCCCGCGACGGGCCTGGAATTGCGCTGCGAAGTCACCCGGTATGCGGATTCGCCGGCGGTAGAATGGGTTCTCTATTTCAAAAACACGGGGCGTGAACCCACGCCGATCTTGCAACAGGTTCGTGCACTGGATACGAGATTCCGGAGCAGTACCCGTCGGTTCGTTCTCCATTGGGCGTTGGGCAGCGACGCCAAACCCACGGATTTCGCGCCGAGAGATCAGGATCTGGAACCGGGCGCACCGGTATCCTTCTCCCCGGTGGGCGGGCGATCGTCGAACAGCAATGCTCTTCCATTTTTCAACCTTGAGTCACCGCGGGTCAAAAGCCAGGAGGGGCGGCTGAAAGGAAGGCGACCTGACACCAACAGCCTCGATAGTGATGGTGTGGTGATGGGGGTGGGATGGAGCGGGCAATGGTCAGCCAGCTTTTCGCGCGAAGCTGATGGGGTTCACGTCCAGGCTGGGATGGAACTGACCCACCTTAGTCTTAAACCGGGGGAATCCATCAGGACTCCGCGCATGCTGCTGCTCTTCTGGAAGGGATCTGACTGGCTGAGGGGCCAAAATCTTCTTCGGCGATTCATCCTCGTCCACGATTCGCCACGGCCTGGAGGCCACTGCCCCACACTTCCGGTTGCTGCATGCTCCTGGGTGGCGTTTGACAGTGGCAACAAAGTCACCGAAAAGAATCAGATTGAGTTTGCATCCACGTACAAGCGGATGATGCCCATCGACACCTTCTGGCTGGATGCGGGATGGTTCGAAGGAGGCTGGCCGAATGGGGTGGGCAACTGGTTCGCAAAGAAAGACGCTTTCCCCCGTGGACTGGGGCCGCTGGGTGAGGCGGTCCACAAGATGGGGATGCGCTTTATGGTCTGGTTCGAGCCGGAACGGGTTCACCAGGGAACATGGTTGGATACACATCATCCCGAGTGGGTGCTGGGGCAAGGCAAAACGAAACCAACGGCATGGTCAGGGGAGGATACGAAGCTCTTGAATCTCGGAAACGACGCCGCCCGCCGGTGGTTGACCCACCACATTGCGGAAATGATTAAGCAAGACGACATCGATATCTACCGCAATGACTTCAATATGGACCCGCTGCCATACTGGCGGAACGCCGACGCCCCCGACCGGCAGGGCATGACGGAGATCCGCTATGTAGAAGGGCTCTACGATTTTTGGGACGCTCTCTTGAGACAATATCCAAACTTGATGATCGACAACTGCGCGAGCGGTGGCCGGCGCATTGACCTGGAGACGATCTCGCGGAGCGTGGCGCTTTGGCGAACCGATTACGTGCTGACCAGCAAGGGGGCGCCGGGTGTTCAGGCGCAGGGGGTGGGCCTGGGCCTTTGGGTTCCGCTCAACGCCACTGCGGCGGCAGGATCGCCCGATCTCTACCGCGCCCGGAGCGCGATGGGGGCTGGTATGGTTTTTCTCTGGGATGTGCGCCAGCCCAATTTTGACGTTGCGCTAGCGCGGCGGATCGTGAATGAAGAAAAACGCATCAGCAAGTTTTACTCCGGTGATCTCTACCCGCTCACGGCTGTTTCCTCGATCGAACATGTCTGGTTTGCGTATCAGTATGACCGGCCGGACTTGGGCGAAGGCATGGTCATGGCTTTCCGACGTGAAAAGGCGCCTGAAAAATCATGGATCGTAAAATTGAGGGGGTTAAATGCCAGGCGCCGCTACGAGCTTGAAGATGTCGACACCGGCAAAAAGAAGGTTTATATGGGTAAAACACTGGCCACAGGCTTGCGGCTCGATATCGCTGGCACGCCGGGTTCAAGGCTGCTGATTTATAGAGTTATGAAATAGCCTGGGCTGGTTGTTTGTGGCCGAGAGATCGCGTCGGAGCTGCCGGATGCTAAGCGGGATCAAGACAAACGCTGGCAACACAGGATCTTCTTAGGTGAAGGGTCAGAGGGTTATTCTCGTATGCGAGGCGGCAATGGGAAAACAGGACGGACGGATTCGGCGAAGGAACTTTCTGGCTCTGGGAGGAGCAAGCCTGGCTGGCTTGGTCTCCGAGAAGGTCCGGGCGATCAGGAAGGGGACTTCCAATAAGGGGGGAGACGACCCAAGCAGTGAAGGAACGACTGCGATACGGACCTTAAACGGTACCTGGCGCTTGGCCACAGACCCGCAGGACGTTGGTGAGACGAAGCAATGGTACGAAGGTCCCTTGCCGAACGCACAGCCCACCCGTGTACCGTCAATCATTCAGGAAGTTTTCCCCGGGTATCACGGACTGGCTTGGTACTCGCGCGAGTTTGTGCCCCCGGTACACCCGAATGTGCAGGGCCGCTACCTCCTGCGGTTCGAGAATGTGGACTATTTGGCTACGGTCTGGGTGAACGGTATCCTGGTGGGCAGCCACGAAGGCGGGGATACGCCTTTTGTTCTGGATGCGACGCATGCCGTTAAGCCGGGACGCAACAACAAGCTGGTAGTTCGAGTCTTGAATCCCAGCAATAAGCGGATTGACGGAATTGTTTTGGGCGATACCCCTCACCAATTCAAGAGGCTTCCCTATGTGAACGGCGCCATGTTCGATTACGGAGGCATCATTGGCCCGGTGGAACTAGTGATGGCGCCGGCAGTTCGAGTGGAAAATCTTTATGTGAGGCCGGATTGGGAGACCGGGCGAATCCTGGTGCAGGTAAACGTCCGCAATGCCGCGCGGAAACCCAGTCGCGGGCGTCTTGTTTTGTCCGTGGCGCCGGCGGCAAGTGGAGAAACGCTTGAGGCCAACTATCTGCAGCATGAACTTCTACCAGGAGATACGCAGGTCAAAGCCGAATTGCACGTGGAGGGACACCGCTTGTGGGATATTGCTGACCCATACCTGTACCAGGTGAAGGCGAGCGTGCGGGCTGGAGGAATAGAGGGAGTCGACGAAAGCTCCGTGCGCTGCGGCTTTCGGGATTTCCGGGTCATAAACGGCTATTTCCGGCTGAACGGGAAACGGCTTTACTGGCGAAGTACTCACACGCTTAACCATTGCCCGATTTGCCAGATTCTACCCACGAGCAACGCTCCCGATATCCTTCGTCGTGACATGTTGTATGCGAAAGCAGCGGGCTTTAATGGGGTTCGCTTCATCGCCGGTCTTGCCTACCCTTATCAACTCGATCTGTGTGACGAAATCGGCC
>JAJYHU010000160.1 GCA_021784615.1 Acidobacteriota bacterium
CAGTTGCCGCGCGGGCTGATCCGACGGCCCTGCCATATGAACCCGCGCCCGATGGGTATAATGTTAACTAGATAAGCCTGTGCCTCTTGATTGCGGTACCATCATCGGGTAGCGTGATGTCCCGCAGGAAGAGAGCGGAAACGTGAAAAGGAACGATTTATGAACCTTGGGGCAACTGCGCGGCTTTTCCCAGAAGATGACTTGGTCCCCGCCGCTCTGGAGCCACGCACCATCCGGGCGAACGAGCGCGCCGTTAGAACGATTTGCAGGCTGGCAGGGGCGTCCGGGGATCCGGATATATCGCCGGGGGATACGGCGTTTACTCGGTCCTCGCGCGAAATGGCTAGAGGCCTTTTAGGCCTTTTGGCTGCCTCCGCGCCGAGGGCGAGCACCGCATCCCTGTCGAAAGAACTCGAACGGCTTAGCAAGGCAATCGCGCAGGTTGTCAGCGCACAGGACGAGGCGGTCTTGAGCGAGGAAGAAGCGGACGCCATCCTCAATTTCATGGCGGCGAAATTCGTGGAGCGACGTTTCGACGATGCCCTGCGGCACGTCGCAACGCCGCGCGTCAGCCGCTGGTTCCTCCTGACACACCAGCGGCGCGGGGGCATTGAGGGACAATGAACGAGACGAATCCGGGGAATGAATTGAAAACAGGCGGCCCATCGGAGGAGCCGGGAACCACGACCCCCAAAGTTCAACGGGCGGTGGAAAAGCTCGCTGACCAAGGACGGATAACTTCCGAGATCATGATGGCGATGGGTAGCTCTATCGGCGTCAACCCCCTCCACAATAAGATGACGCCCGAGCACATCTCAAAAGTCCTCGACCTCGGTGCTGCCCACGACGAACGGGAATTCACGCTGGCGCGTGAGCAGCAGCAAATCGACTCTCAACGGGATGTGCGAACGCACCGCTATGGTTTGGCGTTTTTCGCCATAGTCGTTTTGCTGGTGGGGTTCCTAGCGGTGCTTTTCAGAAGCAACCCGGCGGTCCTGCTGCCCTTGCTGACAGCCATTGGTGGGCTGGTGAGCGGATTCTTGGCCGGCATGGGATACGCGAAGAGTTCGCGGAGCATGGAACGACATCGAGCCTGAGCGATGGCCTCGTATAAGCGTGGTCGGGCGACCTTTTCGGCGGTGTTCCCGGGCAATCGTCGCAGCGCAACATATCCCTAATGAAAAGGCCCCTTTCGGGGCCATTTCACGCCAGCCCTTGCGGGCTGTCCACCTGCAAGCGATTGCATTAAGTTGTATTATTAATCGACCGTCGGAAAAATCAAGCTGTGGGATATACCCCGGTATACCCAGTTGGAGCCCTGATTGATGGCCGCACAATTCGAGTTAAAATCTCCACCCGCGAAGGCCCAGCCGCCGCTGCCTATTCCCGCCGGCGGTGGCATTCGTGCCGTCAGGCCCGAACGGCGTAAAAGGGATTCCGCCCGGCTGGTCTGGGATTCCAAGCCGAAGCGGCCGCCCAGCCCGCGCGACATCGAATTCCAAACCGCGGAAATCGTGGTTCCCAACCGCGCCCGCGACGAGGCCCTTCTTCCCTTTACCGCCGCCGGCGGCGCCATGGAAATTGACCGTTTACAAATGAATCGCCTGATCTGGGGCGATAATCTGCTGGCCATGCAGGCCCTGCTGGCCCAAGGTTATGAGGGAAAAATTGATTTGATTTATATCGATCCGCCGTTTGATTCGAAGGCGGATTATTCGCATCGGCTTGCGATTGGGGATGCGCATGTCGAGGTTGAACCGTCCGTGATCGAACGGCTCGCCTACCGGGACACGTGGGAGGCTGGGACGGACTCCTACCTGGACATGCTGTATCCACGGCTGCAATTGATGCGGCGTCTCTTAAGCGAGAGTGGCTCGCTTTACGTGCACCTCGGCCCGAACATCAGCCACTATGCGAAGCTTGTACTCGACGAGGTCTTTGGCGGGGAACAATTTCAGAGCGAGATTATTTGGAAACGCACGCACTCCCACGGCTCAGCGGAGCGCTATGGCCCCATCCACGACATCATTTTCTTTTATTCCAAAAGCGCAGATTTCAAATGGACCGGCCTAGCCGAGTCCCATAGCCCGGGTTACATCGAGGAGCATTTCAGGGCGGTTGATGAAGCAACAGGAAGGCGCTTCCAGGCAATCACGCTAACGGGCGCTGGCACGACCAGGGGGGAAAGCGGGAAACCCTGGCGCGGGATCGATCCCACGCGCAGTGGGAGACACTGGGCGTTACCGCAGGCGGTGCTCGAGACCATCGGGCTTAGCCGCGGCACAGTTCACGAGAAACTTGACGCCCTTGATTCCGCAGGGCGAATCTATTGGCCGCAGAAGGCCGGCGGAGTTCCGAGGTTGAAATGGTTTGCGGACGAACTCCGCGGTGCACCTCTTCCGGACGTTTGGGGCGACATACCTCCGGTTGCCGCCCAAGCGGTAGAACGGCTCGGGTACGATACCCAGAAGCCAATGGCCTTGGTGGAGCGCGTGGTCAAAGCCTCCTCGGAACCGGGCTCCCTCGTCGCCGACTTTTTCTGCGGTTCCGGCACGACCGGGGCCGTGGCGGAGAAGCTGGGCCGGCGCTGGATTATGTCCGATCTCGGCAAGGTCGGTATTCAGGTTACGCGGGCGCGGCTCGTGCAGCAGGACGCCAAACCGTTTCTTATCGAAAACATCGGCAACTATCAGCGCGAAATGATTTACCTGATCGGCGGCCGTATCGGTGAAATGCAGCGCATTATCCTGAAGCTCTACGGCGCCACGCCGCACCCGACGTATAAAGATTTAGGCTCCCGCAGGGCCGAGGATGGCGTAACCGAACTGGTCTACGTCGGCTATCCCGACCGGCCCACCACGGCGAAGAAAGCCGAAGAACTGGCCCGCTCCGCGGAAACCCTTGACGGCAACGGCTACAAACGGCTGATCATTCTGGCCTGGGATTATGACTACAACTACGATGAAGCCTGGGAAACGCGTCTAAAAGCGGCCAAAAGGCCGTTGCAGGTAAAAGTCGAAAAACGCCTGATCCCGCCGGACGTGTATGACCATCTGAAAAAAGCCAGGACGGAAGCGGACATCGACAAACTCGCCGACAAGATTCAATTCCACGAGAAGCCGTATTTGAAACTCGCCGCGGCCAAACTGGGGGAAAAAAGCGAAGGCCAACGCGAAGTGACGCTCGGCATCGAACGCTACGTGATCTTCGACCTGCCCGTGCCGGAGAAGGACAAGGAAAAGCTGCGGGAACTGGTGAAAGAAAATTTCGCCGTGCTGATCGATTATTGGGCCGTGGACTTCAATTACG
>JAJYHU010000202.1 GCA_021784615.1 Acidobacteriota bacterium
AAGATGATGCGGATGGGACGTCCTCAAATCATCCTCGTTTCGGGTCTTGGAGTTGCGCTTTTTGCCGCCGGCGGCGTGATTGTCTTCCAGTCGCGGAAGCTTGCTGAATTCCAACAGCAGCGGGAAGCGGATTTAGAGACCTTGCGTCAAACGCGGGAAGCTCTCCGCCAAAGCGAGCTTCGGGCGGCTGCTGCCCGGGTTAAGCCTCAGGAGCCCGCCTGCAATGATCAAGCTGCGCTTGCCCAGCGCGATGCGACGATTGAACAACTGAACGCCGCCATCAGCGAGGCCCGGTCTGATATAACCCAGCTCCAAAGCCAGATCTCTGACGCCCGGGATGAAGACCAAAAGGCGCTGGCTGGCGCCAACCAGCGCTACCAGAAACTGCAGGCAGATTCGCAGCGCCGGCTGGACGCCATTCAGAAGGCGCTCAGCGCCACCCAGGTGGAACTGCAGGATTCGCGGCAGCGCATTACAGAATTGGAAAAGACCAATGCCAAGTTGGCAAGCGAGAGCAGCGCGAGCTCCGTCCGGGCCACCGAGCGCGAACAGTTGTTGGCCGACCTTCAGGATCTTGATCGCCGCCGCGAAGCTTACCTGACGACAATCCAGGACCGCTATCGGGATATCACCACCCGGTTTCGAACGATGACTGGCATGCTGGACTCACCCCGCAACGATAATTCCACGGCTTTCAGTGGCGCCGCCCTCGATCTTATCCAGAATGCGATTTCTCTTACGGACAATGACCTCCAACATTTGACTGAACTCAATGCTCGGGCATTCAGGCTTCAGAAAAAGCTGCAAAAAAAGTAGGACGCTCCCGGTCCTTACGGGTGCACGGGAATCATTGCAATTTTCCTGTAAAGCGCCCTGAGCCGAGGCGCATGGCGATTATAGAATCACGCCGCTGGCCATCAGCCTTTTGGCCCTGAAGGCGCAATGCGGGCAGGGACATTGAAGGCAGAGGCGACGTGAAGCGAAACTGGCCGGTAAGACTTCCGTTATCCCCTTCCAGGGCTTGATAGAAAGCATATAATCAAGTGAAAATGTAACAGCAGGCGCGCTTAAACATCCATACAGAGAGAGTTGAACAAGATCTTTGCCAAGGTTGTGGAGAGACGGATGTCATCTAGATCAATTGCTCAAGTGGAAGAAAACACGTCGCAAGCTCCGCGCCCTGACGTTGCCTTTGGCGTCTACAAGCGCCGGCAAGCTGCTATTTCACGCGGGCGCCTGTACCCGATGACGCTGTTCTATAGCGTTTACGCAGCGGCCGTGCTTTTCTTTGCTCTTCGTTCATCGCATCCATGGGTGGCGGCGGCCTTTTTTGCGGCGGGGATTCCAGTCTGGACTCTGGTGGAGTATCTGTTTCACCGGTTCGTTTTACACGGACATTTTGCTCCAGGGAAAGGCATCGTCCGGCGATTTCTGCATGAACGGCTCGACCCGCTTCATTGGGAACATCACAAGCGGCCCTTTGACGGCCACCACATCAACGGCGAACTTAGGGATTTGCTTCCATTGTTTTTTGTCGCCGCGCCCGTAAGTTTTATTGCCCCGGTCTACACGCTTCCGGCGCTGCTGGCGAGCGTGGTCGAGAGCTATGTTCTTGAGGAGTGGATTCATCACTCCGTGCACTTCTACAATTTCCGGAACCCCTATTTCCGCTACATCAAGCGGTTCCACTATTACCATCATAGCCCGAAGGGAATGGAGCAGGGTTACGGGCTCACCAACGGCTTCTGGGATGTTGTTTTCAAAACGCGGTATCCGGCTCCCGTCCGGCAGGCGCTTTACCGGCAGGAGCGGTCTCCGGCCTTCAAGTCGAGGGTCGGAAGCTCCCACGATGTTGTCAACGGGCTCCGGGCATGAGTCCTGGCGGCTACGCGCTTGTGACGGGGGCTTCGAGCGGGATTGGAGAGTGCTTCGCGCGCGCCCTAGCCCGCCGCAAGCGGAACCTGGTGCTCGCCGCGCGCTCGGGTGAAAAGCTTCTCGCCCTGGCTGCCGAACTTCAGTCGGCCCACGGCATTCTTGCCGAACTCTGCGTCTCCGATTTGAGCGAGCGCGGCGCGGGTCTTCGTCTGGCCGATCTCGTCCAAGAGCGCGGCTTCGATATCGATCTTCTCATTAACAATGCCGGGTTCGGGGCCCGAGGTGAATTCTGGAAGCTTTCGATCGAGCGGCAATCCGCCTTGATGCGTTTGCAGATCGAGACGATTGTCGAGTTGACCTATCATCTTCTGCCGCCCATGATTGCCCGGCGCCGCGGCGGGCTGATTAACGTTTCGTCGATGACCAGCTTTCAACCCATTCCTTACGCGACCGTCTACTCCGCCACGAAAGCCTTTATGACCAGTTTTTCAATGGGGCTGCGAGAAGAGTTAATGCCCCACGGCGTGGCGGTGGTTACGGTCTGCCCCGGCGGCACTCGAACGAACTTTGTGAACGAAGGCGCCCAGCACGGACGCCACAGGTTTCCGGGCGGACGGCAAGCGCCGGAAGAAGTGGCCGCAGAATCGCTCAAGCAGCTTGACCGCGGAGGCGGCCTGGTCGTTCCGCGTCTCGTGAACAAGGCCAGCGTTTTCTCGCAACGCTTTTTGCCTCGCAGTCTGGTGCCGAAAATCCTTGCCAGGATGAGCAAGCCATAAGTTGCTCCGCCCATATTCCTCAGGCAAAATAACCGGGCGCGCTGCTTTATGGATGAGCCTGCCAGGCCGGGGCGTCATGGAAGGCGAAAGAAGGAGGCTGTTTGACGGAAGTCCACACAACAACGGCGGAGGCGGCGAACGGCGTTTCCTGGATGCATCGATTTTCCAGTCTGGTCGCGGTGATGGCGTTTCTCTTGATTCTAACCGGAACGCTTGTTTCCGGATCAGGCGGGCAGGTGATCATGCCGCACAGGGCAGGCCATATCTGTGGCTTGGATTCAACTCCTAGTCATCCCGCCAAGTACGCGCACGTCTATCAACTGTTAGGCGCAAGCATCATCATCCTGACCATCGTTCTGGCCATTTGGCTGTGGAAGAGCAACTCCGACCGCTACCTCAAAAGGCTGGCGGCTATCACGGTTGGCTTTCTGCTGACGCTCGCTGCCGGAGTCTCGTTTTCGGTGTTCGCCCGATTCTCAGTGGCGGGACCTTTTGCGTACGCGTTGGGGATTCAGGTCTTCTTCGGCCTCACCGTGTGTATGGCTCTTTTCACTCGCAGCGACTGGCGATGGGATCATCCGAAGTCCCGCGACATCGCCTCTCCATCTCTTCGGCAGGTTCTTGTTTTTATGACCGGCGCTCTGTTTCTGCAGAGTCTTCTTGGCGAAGGCTTCCGCAGGAGGGAGTGGGGAATTGCGCCGCACTTTGTGCTTGGCGTTGTGGTGACTCTTTGCGCTGTATGGGTGCTGGAAATGGCGCTCAGCAAGTTCCCGCAACTGAAGCCCTTCAAGATGTCGGCAATCCTGCTTGGGGAACTGGTGGGGCTGCAATTTTTCCTGGGGATTGTAACCTACAGCATGGACCTCAACGCCCGCGCCGCCTCCGCGCCGCAGCCTGGGCTCCTGGTGATGAACGTGACGCATGCGGCGGTGGGAGCGCTGGTGCTGGCGACCAGCTTGTTTGTGACCTGCCAGGCGTTCAAGTATCTCGCGCCGGGCGTGCCGTGAGCGGCCGGGCAATTTTTACCCGATGTGCAAGGTTGACGCACCATTGCCGATTTCGTTGTTTTCCAGAAACTCTGAGCTTTCGTAAGATTCTGATAATAAACAATTTAAAAATTTATTAATTTTTGAGGCCAAAATCCCATTTGTCCCATTCGGTCGCCCCAGCATCGATTGTAGCCTACATGTGGTGCCTATCCTCACGCCCTGCCCAGCGACCGCTGCCGGCGCGGGCGGGCTTGCCCGTCTGGCTGCGGGTGGATGGTCCCGTTGCGGCAGCGGCTTGAGCGTTGCGCGCCCGGCGCGGCCCGCCACACAATCCCCGGGGAAATCGAACTGGCGCGTGGCGGGACCTGTCCGCGGAACCAAGCCGAAGCATTCACCATGTCCGCGGTTTTTGCGTTTGTAGCGGCGGGTTTACCCCGCCATCTGCAGGACCGGCGTCTCCACCGCCCGCGCGTCATTCCGAACTCCGTGAGGAATCTGCTTTTCGGCGGCTCAGGGTTTACCCCGCCATCGTGCTTGGCGCATTGGTATCTACAGCACTGGTTTTTGTGCTGTGGGCCATTGGAAGCAGGACGAACCCACGGTCAACTGAAAACCGATTGACCGTGGCTGCCACTGCTCGCAACTGTGTCATTCCGGGAGAATCGAGGAATCTCGTGGTGAGGGAAAGAAGAGACGCCTCGCTGAAGCGTCTCGCTTGGGGAGACGTTCCAGCGGAACGTCTCTACGTCACGTTTGGTAGCGAGGTCCTCCGGTTTTGAGGTCCGCGGTTTTTCCTCGCACCTCGATGGCAGGATATCGACCCGCAACAAGCTCCGGAGGAGCGATGGAATTTAGCAACGGCGCGCGCCGTTGCTTCGCAAGCGATCCCCTCACCCCGGCCATCTCCCGCCGGGAGAGGGGGAGCCGCGAAGCGGTGGGTGAGGGCGCGGTTCCCATGGCTTGCTAACTAGGCTATCATATTTCGCCCCGGGCGGGGCTAAAGTTGGTAGCGGCGGACAGAGCCTTCCTGTCCGTGGGCCTTTTGAAATGGGACAAACCCCACGCTCAAATCAAGAGGCCGATTGAGCGTGGCTTATGGAGGGGTTGCGGGCGGTGGATGTGACCGCCGGGAGAAAAAATGTGCTCGCCTGCACCGGAGCGGATGTATATTTTCAATAGCCGGAAGGCCAAAACGCTAATTCCAGTTAAGCAACATTGAGGAGGAAACCTATGAAACGGTCGCTGATGGCGTCCTTGGGGCTTGCGTTTTTACTAACGGCGACTCTGCCCGTTCAGGCTCAAATGAGGGGGCGAATTGTGGGGCGAGTTGTACAGCCAGTTCATTTCCACGCCGGGCGGGGCAAAGCCATGATTACTCTAAACGGCAAAACAGTTTCCGTTGATTATGGGCGTCCTGCGCTCCACGGCAGGACCATCCAGCAAATCTTGGCAATCCAGCCGCCGACGGGAATCTTTTGGCGGCTTGTTGGCGCCAATCAATCCACTACTTTTTCTACGGAAGCGCCTCTGGCCTTCGGTAACGTGACTATTCCTGCCGGAACCTATAGCCTGTGGACGGAACACTCGGGCAACGATCACTGGCAGTTGGTTTTCAATAAGCAGCACGGCCAGTGGGGCACCGAGCACAACCCCAAACTCGATTTTGCCAAGGTGCCGCTGCGCAAAGAAAAGGTGGGCGATTCGGTGGACCTGGTCACGATCAAACTGGCCAAAGCGGGAAGAGGCGCCCGCTTTTCAACCCAATGGGGCGACTTGATGCTGGTAGCGCATTTCACGGGAAAATAGGCGCTACGCGGGTTCGCATACATCGCGGTTCCTGCGATGTGCGATGCGCGGGTAGCCACAGTCAGGGCTTTCCTGTGGGCCTTTTAGCGTGGGACAATCCCACGGTCAATCAGGCAACGGATTGGCCGTGGCTACCAGCTACCGGCTTCCCACCGGCCCGCCATCCGCGAATTCCAGATCTACAACGGCCACGGCACCCCCTGAAAATGCCCGCCTCCGGTGGCTTATGCCTTGGCGGGGCTCGCAGGGGCGAACGGCGTTCGCCCGGCCTTGGGCGCATACCATGCGCCCCTACGGGAAATCGCAGTCCCCCAAAACCACGGCCTGTCCCTCACATGACCTTTGTTACCGTAACCTCCACCACATATCGACGGTTGGAAGTGACATCATCGACGGACCCGACGAATGTCGGTTTTCCTTCGGATACAATAGCTGTATCGTCCGCCAAAGAGAGATTGCGCATGATTGGGGGAGGCCCCGGCGATGTTGCAGCTTCGGCGTCGGCAACAGTACTCACGTTGATGATCGTACGAATGATCGGTTTGCCGTCCTGCTCCCTGACGGTGCAATACAGGTATATGCCGACGTCCTGGTACTGAATGCCCTTTGCTCCGACGTCAACCGGAATCCTGCTTCCAACCCGAGTGTTTGCCATGGAACCGGTCTTTGCCATCAGCGTGTACGACCGGGAATTGATGGTTTTCCCGTTCTCAAGCTCGCTGATCCTGTAAGCCACGCGGTAGACGTTGGCGTTATCGGTCTTGTCTTTCTTTGGCGCTTGTTCAGATTGTGACCGGTTGTGGGCGTGAGGTGCGGCAATCGCCTGCGCGCATAAGAAGGGCGAGGCCAGGAAACAGGCCAGGAGCAGAACGTTCAGTTTCGTTTTTAGCATGGCTTCCTCCAGTTGATGAAATGCGGTCTTCCCGCTCTTTCTTCCTATTGGCTCACCTGCTGCGTGGATGCCGCAGACAGGGGTGGAATGTCGAGCGGCGCAATCTCCAGTGGTTTGATTTCAAACGACTCAGATTCAGCTTCCTGCTGTGGGTATGACGCAGCCAGGTCCTGCGGTGGCGTATCACGGACATATTGAATCAAAGCTTTTTCTTCCGGCGATAGCGGTGCCGGAGTGGGGAACTGAGACGGCCAGTGCGGAGTTTCGGCCCGGTGCGTGGGCTTCCTTTCGTGGCGCGCGGCCTGCATGGGCGCGGCCACGACTCCCTTGCTGCGAGGCTGCAGGGTGGCCTCTGTGTTCGCCGCTGGTTTTTCACCAGGCGCCGGGGCGGGGACGGCATTGCCGGCCTGCGTTGTGTTCGCCGCCGGGCTGTGCGAACGGTTGGCCACGTAGATCATCGTGATCATCGCGACGGCCGCCCCAGCTGCTACCGCGGCCACCCAGAATTTCCAAAGTTTCTTTCTGTCGCTCTGCTCACCTGCATCCGCACGAACGCGTTCCAGAATGCGGGCTTCCAGTCCCGGCGCGGGCTCCGGCTTTGTGCGGTGCAACAGGGCGGAGTCCAGCAATTTCTCGACGAACTTATTGTTGTTTTCCATGCGTTCCCTCAAGCAAAACCAGAAGCTTTTCTTTGAGAATCTGCCGTGCCTGCCACAGCCTCTGCCGGACCGTGCCTTCTGGAATTTCCAAAACGTCAGAAATTTCGCGCGACGAAAGCTCCTCAGCGAGCGATAACTTCAGAGGATGGCGAAGGTCCTCCGGCAATGATTCAATCAGGCGGTCGAGCAGAGCCATCATTTCCTGGCGTGCCGCAATTTCGTCCGCCGGGATGCCCGCCGCCTGGAGTTTTGAGATCGCACCCGCAGCCTCGCTGAGAGATACGGGTGGATCGTTCTCCGGGCGGCGCGACCTCAGCATGTCCAGCGCCACCCGCCAGGTCGTCCGTGCGAGCCACGCCCGCCGGTTGCGAATCAGTACCCAGCGCTCGCGATGCCGCCAGAAACGGACGAATGTTTCCTGAGTGGCTTCCTCGGCGTCATGATGGTTGCGGAGCACTGAGTATGCGATCGCGTAAAGAGTGCGCGAGTGTTCCCGTACTGCTTGCTCCATTTGATCGGTGGAAGAAGCAGCCATAGGAAAAGTCTCACACAACGCGCCATCACTCGACTCAGGCATCCACGATCCTCACTGATAAAGACGAAGAAAGGGCTTGCTGTGTTCAGATTTTTTTGCGGGTGGGGCATCCGTCGCGGTTTCTGTGATATGTGCGATTTCGGGTTATAGAATAGCGCCATGTCTCGGCAGCACCACTTTTATGGGCCAAACCGCCTGCATTTTATCACCGCCAGCTGCACAACAGGGTGTTCAACAGCGGGTAGCCACAGTCAGGGCTTTCCTGACTGTGGGCCTTTTAGCGTGGGACAATCCCACGGTCAATCAGGCAACGGATTGGCCGTGGCTACCCACTTTCGAGGTTTACCCTCCCTGAATAGTAGAGCCTTTCTCCCAAGGCGCAGAGTTTCTGTACTCCCATTTTTTCGCCTCGATTATGCTCATTGTCCATTATACTTTTCCGCTGTTTCATGGGAGGCTGGCGGTCGCATGTCATTTTTGAGGCGGAGGCGGCTAGTGCAGTGTCCGCGAAATAACTGGACAATCGGCACGTCCGTAACGCCGGCATCCTGCCTGCAAATGCGCGCCCGGACGGCGGCGCTACATTGTCAGGACACTACACTAGACGCCGTCAAGGTTCGGCGCGCCCGCGGCCGATCCTCCGAGGTATAATCAAACGAATGCGTCCAGAGTTCTCAGCAATTTGTTTTGAGGAACCTGAAAAAGCCGAGAGCAATCTTGAACGGCTGGCTCAGGCGCTTCAGCCGTCACTGCACACGCCGCTCGCTTCGCTGCTGGCGCATTCGCCGGACCCGGATGGCGCCCTGAACCTGCTGGAGCGCTACGTGCAGGTTGCTCCTCCGGACGTGCTGAAGGAACTTAGCTATTACCCCACCGCGCTCGGGTACCTGCTGTCGATTTTCGGGTACAGCAGCTTTCTGGCGGAAAGTTTCCTGGCCGATCCGGCCCTTCCCTTGCAGTTTGCGAACGACCGCAAATTCACCAAGCTGAAATCGCGGGAAGAGCTGATGCAGGACTACGCGCGGTTCGCCACCACGCATCCGCATCCGTGGCTTTCCGCGCAACTGGCGCGCTTTAAGCGGCGCAACTACCTGCGAATCGTCTTGAAGGACGTTCTGGGTTTTTCGACGCTGGGGGAAACGACGCTGGAGCTTTCCATGCTGGCCGACGTGACGCTCTGGAATGCGCTGATTTTCTGCGACCAGGAACTGGAGAAGCGCTACGGGCAGCCGCAATACCGCGACGCCCAGGGGCGCATCGTGCGCAGCGGCTTCAGCATTGTGTCGCTGGGGAAACTGGGCGGGAATGAGCTGAACTACAGTTCCGACATCGACCTGCTTTTCCTCTATGAAAAGGATGGAGAGACGGCGGGCGGCAGCGAGCAGGATTCCACGATTTCCAACAAGGAATATTTCGTGCGCCTGGCTCACGCCATCACCCGCACCATCACGCAGGCCACCCCTCAGGGGCAGGTCTTCCGCGTCGATCTGCGCCTGCGCCCGGAGGGCGACATGGGGGACCTGGCGATTTCGCTGAGGTCGGCGCTTGAGTACTATGCGCGCCGGGCGCGGGAGTGGGAACTGCAAATGCTGATCAAGGCGCGCCACTCCGCCGGCAACGTGCGCGTGACGCACGAGTTTTTGCGCGGGGTTGAGTCACGCATCTACGGCAGCGCCACGGATTTTGCCGCCATCGAATCGGTGCTGTGGACGCGCGAGAAGATCTCCAAAAAAATGCGCGAGAGCCGCAGCGGCGCCATCGACGTCAAGCGCCACCGGGGCGGCATTCGGGATATCGAGTTCCTGACCCAGTGCCTGCAGCGCCTCCACGGGGGAGAAGACCGCTGGGTGCGGAGCGGCGGAACGCTGCTGGCCCTGCGCAAGCTGAACGACAAAGGCTGGATTTCCGACCCCGACTACGCGGCGCTGGTGGGCGCCTACGAGTTTCTCCGCAAGGTGGAACACCGCATTCAATTCGAGCGGGGCCGCCAGACGCATCGCCTGCCCGCGGAGCCGGAGGCGCTCGACCACCTGGCCCGCCGGGCGGGCATCGAAAGCCGGAAATCGCCGCGCCAGGCGCTGCTGGATAAAATTCAGAAAGCCTTCAGTACGGTGGACGAAATCCACCAGCGCATCGTGCGCCCCGCCGCCATCCGCGAGCCCGGATCGGCTTACGCGCTGAGCCCCTTGATCGCTCCCATCGGCGACCAGGCTCCGCACTCTTTTGAATCCTTGCTGGATTATCTGGAGGTGCAAGCCCCTGAACTGGCGGCGATTGTGAAGAGCGCGGAGATTCCCGAGCGCGCCCGCCGCAACGTCACCCGGTTGTTTGGGGCGCTACTGGCTTCGCCGGGAAACTTTCAGCAGGCTTGCCAGCGGCCGCAATCCGTGGAACGCGCGCTCAAAATCGCCGGCGCCAGCGAATATCTGACGGGCTTGCTCATTCACCATCCGGAAGATGTCGCGGCGCTCGATTCCTGGACGCCCGCCCACTTGCCCCCGGAAGGCCAGATGAATATCGGAATCGAGGAGCGCGTTGTCTTCGAGCCGTTTCCTTGGGTGTCGGAGGGAGTGTTTGACGTCCGGGAAAAAATGGCGCTCTTGCGGCGGCACTTCCGCGCCCGCGCGCTGGAGTTGGGCGCATCGGACCTTACGGAAATGGAAAGGATTTTCTCCAGCCTGGAAGATTGGACGCAACTCGCCGGCAGGTCCGTTTCAAGCGCCCTGCGCATCGGGCATGAAGCCCTGAACGGCGCGCTCGAAACCGCAACTTTGGCGGACCTGCCCTTTGCGGTTTTGGGGCTGGGGCGTTTGGGATTGAGCGAATTCGATCTGGCGTCGGACGCCGACATGATCTTTGTTGCCGCGGCGGGAACCGGGCGGGAAGAGATCGCGCGCTGGATGCACTTTGCCGAGAAAATTATCGAAGTCCTCTCCAGCTACACGCGGGACGGCACCCTGTTCGCCGTCGACACGCGCTTGCGCCCGCGCGGCCAGGAAGGCGAACTGGTCACGCCGGAAAATTCCCTGCTTGCCTACGTCCAGGAAACGGCGCAGGTGTGGGAGGCCATGACCTACTTGAAAGCGTGCCCCATCGCCGGCAATCAGGAACTTGGACGCCGCGTGGTGGAGCAGTTGATGGAGCGGCTTTTCAGCCGGTTCCGAAACGATCCCGACCTTGAGGTCGAGTTGGTGCAGATGCGCCACCGGCTGGAAAAAGAAAAACACGTTCCGGCAACCAACACCAAGACCGCTCCGGGCGGATATTACGACGTGGACTTTTCCGTATCTTATCTTCGCTTGCGGCACGGCATTCAGCTGCCGCCCGGGATGAATATGGGCCGCCAGATTGCAGCGCTTGAATCGGCCGGAGCGCTTAGCCAGCAAGACGCGCAATCGCTCCGTGATGGCGCAGCCTTTCTGCGCAGCGTCGACCATGCCGTGAGGTTGGTGACCGGCAAAGCCGCTGAAGGCTTGCCTACCCACGTGGGGCATCGCGAGGCCGTGGAAACTCTGGTGCACAACTGGGGCTTGGTTTCCCCGTCAACAACCCTGGCCCAAAGGCTGTGGGAAGTCCAACAGGAAGTCCGCTACGTTTACCGCCGTATGCTTGGCTCAGAATAAGATCTTCCCTGCGCTATCAGCATAACCCATTGATTAAAAAGAGTGTTGTTTACGAGGAACGGTTTCCAGTTCCTTAAGCCAAGGCGCTTGACATAAGGCGAATAAAAAGCGAAAATAAGCGCAGCCTTGTTTAGCGGGGAAGGTGTATTGCCTAACAACGAAGCTATTCCACCTCAGCCAGGGATACTGGAGGCTCCGTCTGCACCCAAGCTTGTGGGCATCGCCCGCCTTGCGCAGGAGAGCCCTCAGTTGCGCGAGCGGGCAAACGTTCAATACTTTGCCCTCGGTGCGCGTTCAGCCCTGAACCGGGAATCGAACCGCCGGATGCCTTTTGCCTGGACGCTCAATCCTTATCGCGGCTGCGAGTTCGGCTGCAAGTATTGCTATGCGCGCTACACCCACGAGTTCATGGAACTCGGCAACGGGCTCGACTTTGAGCGCAAAATCTACGCCAAGGCCGGAGCGTCCGGGCTTCTGCGGGCTGAGCTTCGCCAAGCGCGCGACAAAGGGTTGCCCATCGCGCTGGGCACGGCGACCGATCCTTACCAGCCGGCGGAAAAACAGTTTGGCGTCACGCGCAGCATCCTTGAGACGATGGCGGAATTCGCAGGCCTCGATTTTTCGATCACCACCAAGAGCGTTCTGATCGTTCGCGATCTCGACCTGCTCGGCAAGCTCTCTCTCCGCCACCGCGTGAGTGTCCACATGACCGTGACCACACTCGACGAAGCGCTCGCGCGCCTGCTCGAACCGAAGGCGCCGCCGCCCCTGAAGCGCCTGGAAGCCGTGCGCGAACTCGCCGCCGCGGGCATCCGCGCGGGCATCAGCGCCGCGCCAATTTTGCCCGGACTGACCGACTCGCGCCGGTCGCTCGAAACCCTGGCGCAAGCCGCCGCACTCCACGGAGCGCGGTTTCTTTTCGGCAATGTTCTTTTTCTCATGCCCAGCGCGATGGCGCAGTTCATGCCATTCCTTGAAAAAGAGTTTCCTCATCTCGCGCACCGCTACCGAAAGCTTTATGGGCATTCCGCGTATCTCTCCGGCGAATACAAAAAAGAGATTTCCAATCTTGTTGCCGAATTACGCGCCCGCTACGGCCTCACGGGCAACTGCGATGAGCCCCGAAGCCGCGAACTGCACAAGCAGTACGCGCTTGCGTTCGGTTAGTGCGGCGGATTGAGCGTATGTAACACATCGCAAAGGGTTTACGGCCGCATGAAAATCGTACTGCGGGGGCAACTCCGGAATGCCCGAGGCATCCAACGTAATGGAAGGTGGAGATGAGTGACCTTGATTCCGGAGACCCGCCTGACCTGATGGGCAGGCCGGCATAAGCAATGCCGGACCGGGTCTGGCGCGGAGGGGGCGAAAGCAGCCCGGCGCTGAGGGGTGCGTGGCGTTTCAAGCTCAGCGAACTCCGCCAGATTCTGGGGGCGGGTCTCCGACGTAAGGGGCGTGAACGTGAAAAGGCGGCGAAAGCCGCCTTTAGTTTTTGGGGAGTCCGATTGCGAGCCTTCGTTCTTGAGGTTTTCCTTCCCTCTGCTTCTGCGCCTGAATGTCGGCAGGGCATAGCGAAGAAACTTCTAAGGCTGAACAGAGCCGCCCGAAATGAACCGTGTAAAATCCTGGTAAACTGGGGACCAGAACGGGGATTGGCCCCGTGCGGGCCAAGTCCATCGGTATATAATTTGAGCAATGCTTTGGAAACGGCCCAAGTCGACCTATCCGCTGCTGATCATGGTGGTCTTTGGAGTGGGGCTGTTGCTGGCGGGCGCATTGCTTTACCGCTGGATCAATCGCGTCAGTGAGGCAGACCGCGAGCATCAGGTTGAATTTCTCGCTGCCGCCATGCGCAGCTTCCGCGGAGATTTTGCGGGCACCCTGCTCGAAATCCGCTCGACTTTCCGTCCTATTCCGCGTCGAGGCACGCCGGCGGCGCTTGACGACTACCTGGCGGAATTTTATTCCCAGTGGCGCGCGAACGATCCCAACGCCCCGCTTGTCGCAACGCTCAGCGTGGTTACCCTGAAGGGCGGCAAGCCGCAGCTTCGGACCCTCGACTCCCCAAGCGGCAAGTTTAAGCCGCAGCCCTGGCCTGCGTCACTCAAGAATCTCCGCGACAAGATGGAAAGGATCGCTGCCAACCAGCTGAAGAGGAATGCCTTTCCTTTTTTCCCGGATGGGTTCCATTTTGCCGTTGAAGGCGATCGTCCGGTGGTGGTGGTTCCGCTGGTGGAGTCGGGAGGGCGCAGCTTTGGCGGACTGCCGGGCCAGCTTGAAACAGCGGGACCTCCTCCCGGGGCGCAAATCTTTATCGAGCGCAAAGGAGCCGGCCCCCGCCAGCCGGCCTTGGGCGTCGGGGGATTCTTTAGGGCTTCCATGCGGCGCAATCTCACGGGGCGCTTTGCCGGGTGGTGCTTGTTGGGTCTCGACCTTCCATATCTTCAAAAGCAATTGCTGCCCCGGCTGCTTGAACGAACTTTTAACGGCGCAGGGCTTGCGGACTACCAAGTTGCCGTGGTGACCGGCAAGCCGCCCAGGGTGGTTTTTAGTTCCGTGCCGGGATTGAGCCCTTCAGCGCTTTCTTCACCCGATGGCGCGGTCTCGCTGTCTAACTTGCGCGGTGAATTCGGCGCACGTTTCCTCCGCATCATGAGACGGCACTCTCGCCGTCATCCGCCGGAGGACCGGATGTTTGCCGGTATGGAAGCTTTGCTTCCGCCCGAGGCGGTTTCCGCAGGCGAATTCGGCAGCCGGCGCGGATTCCCCAAAAATGCCTGGACGCTGGTGGCAAAAAACAAGGCGGGCTCAATTGACGCCATGGTAGCCGGGGCGCGCCGCCGCAATCTGGCGATGGGATTCGGAGTTCTTTTCCTGCTGGGTTGCAGCATGGGAGCGCTGGTGTTCGCAACTCACCGCGCTCGGGTTCTGGCCCGGCGCGAGATGGAATTTGTCGCCAGCGTTTCTCACGAGTTGCGAACTCCGCTGGCGGCGATTCACTCCGCCGGCTTCAACCTTGCGAGCGGGGTGGTGCGAAAGCCGAACCGCGTCCAGGAATATGGCAGCCTGGTCCAGCAGGAAGCGCGACGCCTCACCGCCATGGTCGAACAGGTGCTGAATTACGCGGGGATTCAGTCCGGCGAAAGGCATTATGAACTGGTTCCAACCGCGGTTTCCGAGATCATCGACCGAGCGCTCGATGAATACGCCCCGGCCCTGCGCGAGGCTGGCTGGCAGGTTGAAAAAAGGGTTGAAAAGAATCTGCCGCTGGTGCTCGCCGACTCTTCCTCGCTTGAAAGCGGCATGAAGAACCTTGTGGGCAACGCAATGAAATATGCCGACAGCGGCAAGTGGCTTTCGGTCAGCGCCAGGACCGTGCGCAACGAGCAGGGCTCGGAGGTCGAGATTTCCGTGCAAGACCGCGGGCCGGGCATCGCGCCTTCCGACTTACCTCACGTTTTTGAGCCTTTCTATCGCAGCAAGAAAGTGCTGGCCTCGCCGGTACCGGGAGCGGGGCTGGGACTCAGCATTCTGAAACGCCACATTGAAGCGCACGGAGGGAGGGTGAGCGTCATAAGCTCAGAAGGAAAAGGGAGCCAGTTTACCCTCTACCTGCCGGCTGTTCCGGCTCTCGAAAGGGAGGCTGTCTGAGTGAACTCGAGGATCTTACGATGAAGTAGGATAGGCGGGGCTGGCGACCCCGTCCCGGATGAGGACATTAGTGATGAAACGAAGGGCTTCCCTTCCGTCGCGAATCCTGTTGGTGGAAGACGAGACCGGCTTGGTGCTGACCCTTACGGACCTCCTGCGAAGCGAAGGCTTTCAGGTTGAAAGCGCCGGGGACGGAGAAGACGCCCTCGAACTTGCTTCCACCGGGAATTTTAATCTCATCATCCTGGATGTGATGCTGCCCCGCAAAGACGGGTTTGAAGTTTGCCGCGCGCTCCGCCGGCGCAGCATCCATACTCCAATCATCATGCTGACGGCGCGCGGCCAAGTGGCGGATAAGGTTACGGGCCTCAAGGTCGGCGCCGATGATTATCTCGCCAAACCTTTCGAATCCTCCGAGCTCCTGGCGCGAGTGGAAGCTCTGCTGCGCAGAGTGTCAGTTCCCCGCGAGAACCGGGAGGAAACCTATCGCTTTGGTTCCGTGATGGTGGATTTCCGGCGCACCGCAGTCGAGCGCAGCGCCAAACCCGTAGACATGTCCGCCCGCGAGTTTGAACTGCTGACGTATTTCATCGAACAGCAAGGCAACACGGTGTCACGCCAGGAACTGCTGCGCCAGGTGTGGGGCTATGATGCCGCAACGCTTACCCGAACCGTCGACGCCCACGTCTGGATGCTGCGCCAGAAACTCGAAGAAGACCCCCAGAATCCCCGCCACTTCATCACGATCAGAGGCCTGGGCTACAAATTCATCGAAAGCCCTCGGTAAACCTCCTTTTCTTTTTGCGCTGTCCTCTCTTGTTGCCGCAGCCCTGGCCCTCCAGGGCGGTTCCGAAATTTACACAGACTTTAACTCTGTTGAGCACAGGATGATGGACAATCAAACCAGGAGGCCAAGGCCGGCCTGCGGTGCGGAGTTAAGCCGCCGGCT
>JAJYHU010000237.1 GCA_021784615.1 Acidobacteriota bacterium
GACTTCATTCAGTAGCTCTACCCCCGGTTTGATATAGCACGAGGCTACCCCAAAAGGTATTTCGAGGAGTACCAGATATCTCCACGTTTGATTAGACTTTTACTCCTCCCCACAGGTCACGACAGACCTTTTCAACGGTCACGTCTAGCGGTCCTCCTGAAGCGGTTAAGCCTCATTCAACCTGCCCATGGGTAGATCACGTGGTTTCGGGTCTATCACTCACGACTTAATCGGCCTGTTCAGCCTCGGTTTCCCTGCGCCTCCGGTCCGTAAGACCTTAGGCTTGCCATGAACGATAACTCGTCGGCCCATTATGCAAAAGGTACGCGGTCAGGCCACTTCCCCCTTGCGAGGGAAGATCCGCCCTTCCACGGATTGTAGGTATACGGGTTCAGGTGCTTTTGACTCCGCTAACAGCGGTGCTTTTCAACATTCAATCGCCCTACTGGTTCGCTATCGGTCGTGCAGTAGTATTTAGCCTTGGGCGGTGGTCCGCCCTGCTTCACACGAGATTTCACGAGTCTCGCGCTACTCTGGTACCTCTAGAGGCTTTGCGGTTTTCTCCTAAAAGGGCTATCACCCGCTATGGCTCGCCTTTCCAGACGATTCGGATAACCGCTCGGCTCTCACGTTGAGGCCCGCAACCCCGGGGTTACCCCCGGTTTGGGCTATTCCGCGTTCGCTCGCCGCTACTGACGGAATCGATTTCTCTTTCTTTTCCTGCAGGTACTTAGATGTTTCAGTTCCCTGCGTTCGCTCGCACCCGCCTATACATTCAGCGGGCCGTTACTGGGTTTCCCCATTCGGTAATCTCCGGATCATAGCTTGTTTGCCAGCTCCCCGGAGCATATCGGAGGCTACACCGACCTTCTTCGCCTCTGCACGCCAAGTCATCCACCGTATACCCTTGGTAGCTTGACCACCTTGACTTTAAACCGTTCCCCTTCCCGCCGGCATACGACCATTGCGACATATTGCACAGACGCAATGCCAACGGAACCGGGAAATCTGCAAGCCATTCCCGGCGAACCGGGAGAGCCAAGCCACCTGAGCAACTCTGGTTGATGCTTCTACAATATGTGTAGACGCACACTTTTTGCGCTCTTGACCACGCGGCCCAACATCATCTTGTTCCGTTACTCTCGAAAGAGTCCGGACCGTAACGACGCCGCCGCGTGTTTATAGCTTCGATGTGGAGTTATTTTGAACCACATCACGCAATCTTCACTTGTCAAAGAACTCGCTCATCCAATATTCGGATTCCGGCGTTCGCCCAGCCGGTTCGGGAGATAATAATTACCTCCCACCACTGGGCGGGCGCTGACTTCCGCATTTTGTTTTCGAGGCGGGTCATCGGCTTCCACCGACGGCCCCATGGAAGGCTGGGAATCCGATCAGGCGGGTATCAACCGATGCTTACCACCACAGGCGTGATTGGCAATCGCATCTCCTTGAAATACGGCACTGTGCCGCGGACGATTCCTTTCTTTCAATCAAGACCCATCACCAACGGGTCCGGTCCATAAAGATTAAGATAGCGGGGCGACACGGGGATGTCAAGCGTCCCCGAAAATTATTTTTCCAGCGCCATCCATTACCGGCATCCACCTTGTCCAGCACAACGTATCCGCAGGCGGACACTTTTTTCAAGCAAGTCAGCACAAAGCGCCCGCGGCGGCTAGCCACCAGAGGTCCGCGCCGACCACATACAGCTTTTATAAGGGCAATGCCCCGGCATGTCAACTGGGGGCCAGCGGCTGGTTCAAGATTTAATAAGGGCGCAGCATTATTTCCGGGCAGCCCTGGGAGCGCGGCTGTCCCCAGCCGCTTATACTCCCTGGCGACGGCGCGGCGGCGTTCGGTTTAAGCCCTGATTGGCGAAATTCGGCTGCTGCCCGGAAAAATTGCCACGCCATTCAAGATTGCTCCATGGTCATTTGAATGGCGAACCGAACCACCTCATTTCTGCCGGAGAGATTGAGTTTGTTCTTGATGTGCCCGCGATACGCATCAATGGTTTTGATGCTCAAGTGTAAAAGGCGGGCGATTTCCCGCGTTGATTTGCCCTGCCCGATCAACTGGAAAACCTCCAGCTCCCGGTCGCTCAACAGTTCCAGCGACGAGCGGCGCGACCGGTCGGCGGCGGCGGCGAGCCGCCGCAGCGCCCGCGATGTCATGGCCTCGCTAACATATATTTCACCAGCCATAACTTTTCGGATGGCCAGCAGAATTTTATCCGTCGCCTCCTGCTTCATGATGTAGCCGCGCGCCCCGGCGCGCAAGGCCCGTTCCGCATACATGTTTTCATCATGCATCGAAAGCACCAGCATGGGCAGATCGCGATGGCGGTTCCTGATGTCCTTAATCAGTTCCAGACCGGATTTGCCGCGGAGCGACAAATCCACAATTGCCAGGTCGGGCGTGAGCGACGCGAGTGCGTCCAGGGCGGAATCGGCGTCGGCGGCTTCGCCGCAGACACTCATGTCTTCGGCGCCCTCAATAAGCAGGCGCAGCCCCTGCCGGGCGATCGGATGATCGTCAATGATCAAAATACGAAGGCGGGAACCGGCCAAGCGGTTCGCGCGGGCGCTAGCCTTGTTCATCGGCGGAGGCCTCCGCGGAATTTTCCGGCCGGCCCAGAGAGCAGAGCACCGTGGCTCCGCGCCCCCGGGCGCTGTGCACGTGAAGTTTCGCCCCGATCACCCGGGCCCGGTAGTCCATGATGTGCAGGCCCATTCCGCGGCTGCGCTCCTGCGAAAAACCGGCGCCGTTGTCGCGCACCGCGAGCTGGAGGCCGTGGTCCTGAGTACGCAAACATATTTTGATATGTTTAGCACAACCGTGGCGAACGGCGTTGTGCACCGCCTCCTGCGCAATGCGGTAAAGATGGATGGCGGTGGAAAGGCTCGTACCTGCCGGCAGAGCATCGGCCCGAACCGGACAAGCGATGGAAAACAGCTTTTCCGTGCGAAAACCCAGCTCCCGCAGCGCCGTGGGCAGTTCCGCACAGTCGCCGATCGGTTGCAGACCGCGGGCCAATTCCCGGCTCTGGGCTATGCCTTCGTTGAGCAGGCTGGTTACCCGTTCGATCTCGGGCAACAGCGCCGGCGCCGCCTGTTGAATCCGGCCGGCAAGCGCCTTGGCCAGCAACGCCGCGCCGGTAAGCAACTGGCCCAGGCCGTCATGGAGATCCTGACCGATGCGCTGCTGTTCGCGTTCGCTGATGGCCAATACCTGGGCTTCCATGCGTTTGCGTTCGCTCAGGTCGCGGATAATGCCGGTGAAATAGCGCCGGCCCTCGATTT
>JAJYHU010000300.1 GCA_021784615.1 Acidobacteriota bacterium
TCTGGAGCCGATGAGCGGAATTGAACCGCTGACCCCGTCCTTACCAAGGACGTGCTCTACCAACTGAGCTACATCGGCACAAGAGGCTGTTCCGCCCTCCCCGGTGGGAACCGTTGCCTGGTCACGAGATCTGGAGCGGGAGACGGGGATCGAACCCGCGACCAACAGCTTGGAAGGCTGTGACTCTACCACTGAGTTACTCCCGCCCCTCAGAAGCGTCCATCGTTCGGCCCGGCCGTTGAGCAACTCGCGCCCTCGCCTCTCGGACTTGGTGGACAGGGGAGGATTCGAACCCCCGTAGCTCGCAAGGAGCGGCAGGTTTACAGCCTGCTGCCATTGACCGCTCGGCCACCTGTCCGAAGCTGACTTTTAACTTCGCCGGTTCTCAAGGCTTGAGGGTTCTGCCGCCGGTTCTATCTTCCGGCTCCATTTGAACCTTGGGCTGCGTTATCAATCCTTGCCGCTACCACGCCTCACCGGTTATTATAAACCTTTTCGGCTAATCCTGCATGCCTTAATGCCGGATGGCCTCGGTCCTGCCGCGCCTCTTAATCTGCCAACTCAGCGTGGAGCTGGCGAAGGGATTCGAACCCCCGACCCTCTGATTACAAATCAGATGCTCTACCAGCTGAGCTACGCCAGCGACCGCAAACTTCTCAGTATACGGATGTCGCCCGCTCATTGCAACAAAAATCACAGCCTTGTGGAAGTCTATTTTCCAGGCCTTGCAACAGCCCTTCGGCCAGCCACCCTCAAAATCATTCTACCGTACAACAATCAGCAGCGCTAACAGCGCCAAATTGATGGCATGGGCAGCGTAGCAGAGCGGGCAATCGGCGTGAAGAATCCGCCTGAGCGCGAAGACCAGATAAAAGCCCAGGGCCACGGTCACGGCGCTTGCGGCAAGCAAAAGGTCCTTGAACGTAATGAGGAAGGAATGCATGCCCAGAGGGAATTCCAGGCCCATGCCCTGGCCGCCCGCGGCCCAGCCGATCAGCAGCACATAATAAAGGATGCCCACGAGGGAATTCGGCGCGCCGAAAACGCTCCCGTAAGCCGTCCGCACAACCGCGAGGCAGCTTGAACCTTCTCGCGCGCAGAGAACTTCCGGAACCCAGCGGGCATTTTTGACCCGTCCATAATAGGCAAAAGTGAAGTAGAGGGCGTCGGCAAGCCCGGCAAGCGACAGAATGACGATCAGCCCGCGCAAGATCAAGGTGTTTCAGTCCCGGCAGTTCCTTTTGAGGGCCGGCCGCCGGTCCAGCGGAATTGCTGCGGTTGTTCCAATCCCAAGTTGGCGAGCAGGCGGCAGCAGAACTGGGTTACGAGGTCGTCCAGTGTCTTGGGCCGATGATAAAAAGAAGGAATAATCGGGAAAATTTCCGCTCCGGCCTCCTGGGCCTCAAGCATGTTGCGCAGATGGACCCGGCTGAAGGGAGTATCGCGAACCGCCAGGATCAGCTTGCGGCCCTCCTTCAAGCAAACGTCCGCGGAGCGCTCAATCAGCGTGGAAGAGATGCCATGGGCCACCTGCGCCAGGCACCCCGTGCTGCACGGAATGATGACCATGCCATCCACTCGATAGGAGCCGCTGGCGACGGAGGCCCCGATGTCGGAATCAAGCAGGTATTCGGTTTTGGGGGCTGGCCCGGCGGCGAGCGCCGCGGGAATGGCGGCGGCCCTTGAAAAGTCGAGATCCATCTCCTCGCGCAGCACTTTGAGGCCCGCGCCGGAAACGATCAGGTGGATTTTGCCTACGCGTCCGTCGGCTTCAAGCATCTGGAGAGTGCGCCGCGCAAACATGGCGCCGCTCGCTCCGGTCACTCCCAAAACCACGGTTTTGCTGTCTCGATTCGTCATCGGCGGCATCAAAGGCATTCTCCGCCAGCCGTTTCAGGAAAGTCAAGGAAGGCCGAATGCCTGAGCCTTTGTTATACTGGAAAAACATGCCACAGCGCGACCTTATCAAAGTCCGTTTGGCATGTTTTCCCCTTGGCGCGCGGGGCGCGGCAAAACGCAAAATAAAGGCTGTCCAGCGATGGACTAGATGGGTTGGAAAATGACCGTAGAAGAAATCACCAAAATGCTCGAACAGGTTCGAGGCAAAAAACTCTCCGTCGAAGACGCCGTGGACCGCTTGCGCAATCTTCCGTATGAAGACATCGGCTTTGCGCGCATTGACCATCATCGGTCGCTTCGCCAGGGTTTCCCGGAAGTTATTTTTGCGCGCGGCAAGGCGCCCGAGCATGTGGAAGGCATTGTGGAGCGCATGCTGCAGAACCGGCACAATATTTTGATTACTCGCGGCGACGAAGAATTGTACGAGCGGATCAAGGGCCTCGACCCGCGCATGGAGTTCCATCCGCTTTCCGGTTCGATCGCCATCCGGCGCGACCGCAAAATCCGCGGGAAGGGCAAAATCCTGGTGGTCAGCGCCGGAACCTCCGACATCCCGGTGGCGGAAGAAGCCCAGGTGACGGCGGAAGTGATGGACAACCGCGTCGAGGTCATTTACGACGTGGGCGTGGCCAACATCCATCGCATTCTTGGCGAAAGCAAGCAACTGCGCAGCGCCCGCATCATCATTGTGGCGGCGGGCATGGAGGGCGCACTGCCCAGCGTTGTGGCGGGCATGGTCAGTGTGCCGGTGATCGCCGTGCCCACCAGCATCGGCTACGGCGCAAGCTTCCGGGGCGTCGCGGCGCTGCTCGGCATGTTGAACAGTTGCGCCTCAAACGTGGCCACCGTCAACATCGACAACGGTTTCGGCGCCGGGTACCTCGCGAGCGTGATCAACCGTCTGTAGCCCCACCCGGCTACCCCAGCCGCATTAGATCGATGGGCGATCGGAGCGCTTGAAATGCTCGCCTGACCGAGTATGATGGAATCGGGTGCGGGTATGCCTGGACCGAAGAGCGGGGCATTGGGCGATGGAAGTCCCGCCGCGCGGTAACGAGCGCTTCGGCGCCAAAAAGTCGCTTCCCCATTAGGACGCCCGTACCCCCACCTGCCATGGCCGCGCGGTCGGCTTTTTGGCCTTTAGGGATTGTCAGCCGGGAGTACCGTCTCGAGTAATTTCCCCACTGTGAACACTATTCCTCCCGCCGTCCTGCCTGAGGCGGGAGGTAAGATCGTCGCACGGGAGGACTCATGAATAAGGGGGAATGGATCGTCTCAATGATGCTCATAGCAGTGTTTCATTTGCCACAGGTTGCTAGGGCACTAGTGTTGCGTTCGTAAAATGCGTTGACTTATTTAGGCAGCCAAGGGATTGCCGGTATAGGTCCATTGAAATGGCCGC
>JAJYHU010000208.1 GCA_021784615.1 Acidobacteriota bacterium
CCATGCCGGCCTCTGCCCGGCGCGCCTTGAGGCGCTCAAACCTATCCCCTGATGGTTTTGCTGTCCCCATCCCACACAGCCATGGTCTTCTTAAAGTAGGAGTAGTTCGCCATGTGGCATGCGATTGAGGCATTGTTGCCAAAAGTTCCATCCTCCACTGAAGGCTTGCGGGTCCGGACGGACTGGAAGTAGTTCCACAGGTGCTGGCGGCTTTCGTTGTAACCTTGGGGCGCTTGATAGATTGTCGCCTCAAGGGGCCGGGCGGTTCCCGGAACATCGGGGTGTTTCGCTTCCCAAGCCTTCGAAAGCTCCGAGTGGATCTTCGCTGGATAGCTCGAGGCGTAATAACACAGAGAATGGTCCTTTCCATCCTGCGGCGAGAAGCTGACCTGCTGGCCCCGGATTTCCACCGTGCCACGCGTCCCCATAAAACGAATCACCTCATCCGAGTTGTTGTCGAGCGTCACGCGGATCATCAGGCGGAAGTTCGGATACTCATAAAGCGTCGACATCTGGTCCGGGTAGTCGCGACCGTCTTTCCACTGGAAGAGTCCTCCGGCGGAGTACGCGCGCTCGGGAGGAGCCGTGACGCCCATGATGTAATGAACGCCCGTCAGCAGATGGACGTATAGGTCGCCCGGAATGCCCTCGCCGTAATCCAGATAACCGCGCCAACTGACGTAGCGGCGAGGATCAAAGGGACGTTTGGGCGCGGAACCGAGCCACGTCTCCCAGTCCAGGTTTTCAGGAGAAAGCGCGGGCGGCGGCGGATAGGGGTAAACCCACGCGCCGCAGGGATCATTCCGGCCCATGGTGTCTTCCACCAGCCGCACGTCGCCTGCCGCGCCGGAGTCAATGATCTCTTTCGCCTTCGCAAAGATGATGGAGCTACGCCGCTGGCTGCCGATCTGCAAGATGCGGTTGTTCTTCTGCTCGGCATCGATGATCCGGAAGCCCTCGCTCACGTGATGCGTCATGGGCTTTTCGCAGTAAATATCTTTGCCCGCGTTCGAGGCATCGACGATGATCCGCATGTGCCAGTGATCGGGGACCGCGGCGACAATGCAGTCGATATCCTTGTTCTCGAGCAGTTCCTGGTAGCGACGCGTGGTGGGAACCGTTTCGCGGGTAACGCCGCTGATAATCGAGTTGGCCAGCACATGGCGTTCGTCGTAAAGGTCGCAAGCCTCGACGCACCGGACCCCCGGAAGCTGAATCGAAGTCCTCAGCAGGCTTGAGCCCCGCATGCCGATGCCAATCATTCCAAAGCGCAAGGTGTCGCCTGCGGGCACGGGCCTCGGCGATGCAGCGGCCGCTTCGGCGTCAAGCAAGATGGATTTGCCGGCAGCCGCCGCGCCCGCCGCAGCGGACGTTCTGCGAATAAAATCGCGACGCGATATTCCTTCTTTTCCCATTTCTTTGCACCTCCCATCCTGGCAAGTGAATTCCCGTTGACGACCCCAATGGTGCGGCCGCCTGAATCTGCCTTTGGCTTAAAGCGGTTTGAGCAAGGGCCAAGTGTGACAGAAACGGACTTTGAGGAAAAGTCTTTTGTTCGCCAAACGTCAGGCCACCGCGGTCCGGCGTGATTCGCCTCTTCAGGCGTCAAGGACGGCCAGCTTTTTGAGCGCTTCGCCCGAAACACGCATCGTCGACCACTCATCCAGAGAGCGCGCGCCGAGCGACTTGTAGAACCGAACGGCGGGCGTGTTCCAGTCAAGCACCTGCCACTCGAAGCGGCCGCAGCCTTCTTCCACAGCAATCTTCGCCAAGCGGATAAGCAACGCTTTGCCGATTCCCTTGCCCCGATGCTGCGGTTGCACAAAGAGATCTTCAAGGTATAGGCCCGGGCGGCCCAACCACGTCGAGTAGTTGTAAAAGAAGAGCGCAAAGCCCGCTGGCCGGCTCTCCCACTCGGCAATCAGCACGCGAAACTTGGGATTGGCGGAAAAGCCGTCGCGGCGGAGGTCGCGGTCAGTCGCAACCGCCTGCTCGGTCGCCTTCTCGTACTCGGCGAGTTCATGAATCAACTGGAGAATCAGCGGAATGTCGTCTTGCGTTGCCGGGCGAATGTGAATCATCTTGAAACTCCCCTATGACTATACATGAACAATCTGCGCTAAGAGCAACAGTCTGCGGCAACCGGCAGTCGCATTCCAGTTGACGGCGGGGCCCGCCGGGGGTTTTAATGGCGGCTGACCCAGGAGGTTAACTTATGCTGACTCGTCGTGATTTTCTCGGGAAGGCGTTTTCAGGCGCCGCTGCAATCGCAGCCATAGCCAAAAGCCAGGCTTGGGCGGCAGGAGAGCTGGCGTGGCCCAAGCCCATCGGGCTTGAACTCTACACAGTGCGCGAGCTGTTTGCCAAAGATCCGGCGCGAACCATGAAGCAAGTCGCCGCCATCGGATACAAGGAAGTCGAAGTCACTCCCGGCCTCACGCCCGCCACGCTCCACCGGGACCTGCGCGCCGCCGGCCTCAGCGCCCCCAGCAGTTACGTCGTATTGCCGAAGAATCTTGATGAATGGAAAGGATCCGTTGATTTGGCCGCACGCTACGGCGTCCACTACATTATCGTGGGAGATAACCCTCGCCTGAGCGCCCAGGCCTGGAGACGCCGGGCGGACTTCTTCAACGAGTGCGGCCGCGTTTCGCGCAAGGCCGGAATCCAGTTCTGCTACCACGCCCACTTCCATGAATTCGAGCTCGTCGATGGCACCACCGGCTATGACATCATGCTGACGCGATGCGAACCTCAATTGCTCAAAATGGAAATGGATATTTTCTGGGTTACCTATGCCGGCGCCGACCCGCTCCATTACTGGCGCAAATACCCGGGCCGTTTTCCCCTGCTGCACATCAAAGACATGCGGAAGGGCGTCCGCATCAATCCTCACGCCGGACCGCCAGCCAACGGGCCGAATCCCTTCGCGCCCGTCGGCCAGGGCAGGATTGACTGGCCAAAGATTTTTGCGCACACCAGGGAAGCGGGCGCTAAACACATCTTCGTCGAGCAGGACCGCTGCACCTTGCCACCGCTTGAAGCCATCGCCATCAGCTATAAGTATTTGCGAAACCTCCGCCTGGATTGAGCGGAAACGCGGAAAGAGATTCCGGCGGGCAAAGCAAAATCCCCTGATCGCGCGCCGTGGGGCTTCGGGAAAAAGTGAAATGGGAATCCTTGACCGATTCAAGCTGGATGGGAAAACGGCCCTGGTTACCGGCTGCCGGCGCGGGATCGGAAAGGCCATTGCGCTGGCTCTTGCCGAGGCCGGAGCCGGCATTATCGGCGTCAGCCGGTCGATCGAAACTTCCGGCAGTGACGTTGAAAAGGCGGTTGCCGAGCGCGGCCGCAGCTTCAAAGCGTATCCCTGCGATTTCTCAAACCGGAAAGCGCTGTACGCGCTGATCGAGCAGCTCAAAGAAGATTCTAAAACCATCGACATCCTGGTCAACAATGCCGGAATCATCCTGCGGAAACCGGCCGTGGATTATCCCGATGAGTATTGGGACAGAGTGATCGATATCAATCTCAACGCGCAGTTCATTCTGACGCGCGAGATCGGCCGCGGCATGATGGAGCGGAGAAGCGGCAAGATCATCTTTATCTCTTCGCTGCTGAGCTTCCAGGGAGGAATCCTGGTTCCCGCCTATTCGGCCAGCAAAGGTGGCGTCGGCCAACTGATGAAGGCCCTCGCCAATGAGTGGGCCGGCCAGGGCGTCCACGTCAACGCCATCGCGCCCGGCTACATCAGCACGGACAACACCGCCGCCTTGCAGTCCGATCCCAAGCGCAATTCGGCGATTTTGGAGCGAATCCCGGCCGCAAGATGGGGCACGCCCGACGACCTTCAGGGCGCGGCGGTTTTCCTGGCTTCTTCCGCGTCCGATTATCTCCACGGTTCCACCGTCACGGTTGACGGAGGCTGGATGGCGAGATAGCCCGCTACTCCAATAGGAACTGCTGATGCGGCCACAACCAAGTTCCTACTCCGCCCCTCGGCCAGGCAACCTTCCCAGCTAAGAAGCCAAAAGGCCGGTCGCATCAAGACGGCCGGCCTCGTGGAAGGCGCTTCGTTGATATTCCTACTTCTGTGAATTGCTCGAAGCCGCAACTCGAAACTGCATGCGGGTTCCTGATTCGAGCCGCAGATCGCCCTTCTTTGTGCTAAGAACCGAATTCATTCCGGTCGATTGGTCCACGGAAGTCTGGCTTGCGAGATGAATTTGTCGAACCGGAGTGTTGAGGTTCATTGAGGAGTCGTTACCCAGCGTCGAGTTGCTGACGGCGCCCACCGTGCCGCCCACGCCGCCCACTGCCGAGCCTGCGGCGCCCACCGTTGAACCTAAGGTTGAGCCGACCGTCGAGCCAACTCCGCCCAAAAGTCCGCCGCCGCCCCCGCCACCCGACGGAGCCGCCATCACCGGCGCCGGAGCAGGCTCCATTGGCTGCATATCTCCCTGGCCCATGTTTGGAGCAGAGAGAACGGAAGTGAGGACAGTATTCAGCTGGGTCGTTGAGTTGCCCCTGATCAGATGGTCGAACGCCACCGCCATGGTTGAACCGGCGCTGCCGGATGCGGCGGACCGCACGCTTGTGATATGCCCCACAAGCTTGTCGCCTTTATGGATAACCGTGCGGCCGTGCTGTTTGACGTTTTTGGTGACCCGCGCCACCACCTTCTCACCCGGCTTTGCTTTGCGGGCGTCCAGCGTCGACATCAGTTGCGCGGAGATTTTTGTTCCGGAGCGAAGGTCGGCGGATTGCCCCCGCGTCGAAGCCGCGGCGGCCGATGAGCTCATGGCATCGGCGACTGATTTCGCGCTCGCCTGGGCTTTCCGCGGCGAAGGACTAGCGCTCCAGCCAAACTGAGCAATCGCAAAGATCATCGCAAGCAAAGGCAGCGTCCAGTTTCTTTTGATTATTCTCATTTTTCCCTCCCAACAAGTGTTCGTTCATAAATTGGGTGATTATTCTTCTTGCTCCGCCGTACCGGTATGCAATTAGTGAACCAATTTGCACATTTCAATAACCTATTACGTATGAGTGAGTTAATTAAACCAAGCAACCGGCCTTGCAGCCGAACAATGTAAAGTTGCTGTGTAGATTCTTCCAGGTTTTCTGCTGGTCCTCTTCCGGGCGGACCGTGCTGAGGAGTTTTCTATTTTCCCTAGCCGCACAAGCTTAAGTGCTACGTCTTCGGAGTATGACGGGGAAGCGAGGGTGAGTTTACCGTCCGCGCTGTTTACATCTTCTGACTTATCGACCGCGCCGGTGCGGGTGTTGATCCATTCAGCGTGATAACGTCCAGCAGGAACATCCAACAGCAGGGTTGTTTGCGGGCTGCCTCCATCAACATAAACCGCGTAAGCCTTTCCCGTTTGAGCTAATGCATATATCTTGGCCGCGGTGCCGACGGCTTTGACATCTGAGTTATCCGGGTGCATGTGGATGAAGTCGAAACTTTCAATGAACTTCCTCAGAATAGAAAGCTGGGTTTGCAGGGTGTGACCGCCCCCACCCGGTTGTGTGGATGGGAACTTGAAAGTTCCATCTTCGTGTCCCACAGTGAATGAATAGTCGAGATTGTCGTAAACGCTACCGCCAGCCAGAATAAAGTCCCAGCCTTCCCGCCGGTACGGGCTGTTGCCAGTGCCGCGAAAGCCCGTTTCGTCATCGGAGATTGCACGATTCAGCCCGTAGTTCCAGACCACGCTCATCGGGGGACGCGAATAGTGGAAATTGAAAATGGAAACAGAAGGGTTGGGATTCGGAATCTTTTTGGAGCCGTTGGAGATGTTCTGGGCGATCAGGTGCTTCGCCGGGAATCCCGCCTCCGCGTTCTTGATCGTCTCGATAACGTGATTCTGCCACGCCAGCATAACGCCGCCGAAGTAGGGTTCATTACACACTTCGTAATACACGTTGTCGAAGCCGCGAAGCTCGGTGACGATCTTGCGAACCATGGCATCCTGAATTGCCAGCAACGGGCCGTTTTGCAAGGTCAGAACTTTCGTCCTTGAAAGGTCGCCGATGCCCTGGATGTTGTTGCCTGCTTTGATGGGGCTGAGATCCCACTGCTGGTCTTCGTAGTAGGGGCAAAACAGGACAATCTCCACAACAATGCCGCGCTTTCCTGCCTGCGCGACGAAATCTTTCAAACGGTGAAAGTACGCGTCATCCCAGGTGTGAAGATCGAACTTGTTGCCGCCTCCCGCATATCCCGGCTGCGTGCTTCTCGCCCACGGACAGATAAACCGCAGCGGGGCCGGGGCAAGAGTATTCCTGGCAATGTGAAAGGAAGTGGGATCTTCAACGTAGACACCTGAAAAAAGTCGCGTGAGATTGAATCCCCGTGCATGGAGTTCGCTCAGGTATCGCGGGTAATCAAAATCTAGGTTCATGACCGCGCCGTAATGCTCCGCCGAGGTAATCAACACCGTGGGACGGCCACGAAACAGAAAGTAGTGCGGATTTTCGGGATCGAGCGAAATAGGTTTTTCGGTTACCGGTGGCGCTGCGAAGAGGGGCTGAAGTTGTATTGTTCCCGACACCACGCAGAACAGTGCAGCGAGGACCAGAAACGTCCAGATCCCTCGCGCTGGGTTTCTGGAAGACTGGGAAGTTGCCCTCATGGTTTTCATATCAGTGTTCGTCCCGCGAATAAGGATGCACTTTCCGGAAAACCCACCAGTGGCCCGCAGATCTTCGAAGCCGCCGATCGGCTCTTCGACGATCCGCCAAACCAGCCAGCGATGCGCGACGTCCGAATACTACTGCAATCATCCCGTCGCGTCTACCCATGGGCGACGTCCCCGCAGGCTCTTTGTTCCGCAGTCAACAGATTTTTTGCAATTCCATCGATTTCATCCGGTATAGTCATAGCACATGTTTCCTGAATTTCCAGTAGTTTTGGTGACGGGCGGCTCCCGGGGAATTGGCAGGGGGATTTGTCTCAGTCTTGCCCGTGCCGGGTTCGGAGTGGTGATCAATTACGCGACGAATGCCTCCGCGGCGGAAGAAGGCCGCAAGCCGTTGCCGGAATCCGCCTCCGCATCTCCCAAGCCGCGCTTTGAAATTGTTCAAGCGGATATCTCGAAGCCGCGCGGCTGGGATTACGTGCCGCCGGGGCGCAAGGTCCCCTGCGGCGAATCCTCCATGTGGGGCGACCATCACGCGCGGGAGCTTGGGTTGCTGCTGCTCCGCGAAGCGCGGCGCAAACCCTATCTCAATTTCTTCAACGTGTGAGCGCGCGGAAGCCTGCGGGAGCAGACCGCGCCTATTTTGACCGGGTGATGGGCTCATACATTTCCGGCCGGCGGCCCGCGATGCGGTCAAATTCCCACTCGCCGGGCAGCCGCACCACAAGGTTCTGATCCGCCGCGGCGGGATCGATCTCCGCGTAGAGAATAGTTTCCTCCGTGTCGCCTGCTTCCGCCAGCGCCTGGCCGCCAAGGTCGATGATCTGCGAGTGGCCCGCAAAGCGGAACCCGCGCTCTTCACCCACGCGGTCCGCCGCAATCACAAACATGTGGTTCTCAATGGCGCGAACTTTGGGAATGTGCTGCCAGGTGTCGGAGCCGACGGGCCAGTTGGTGGGGATGGCGAGAATCTGCGCGCCCTTCAGCTTGAGCACGCGGCCCGATTCGGGAAAGCTGCAATCGTAGCAAATGTTCACGCCGATCTTGGCGTGCGAGTTTTGGAACACCGGGAAAGGAATGTCTCCAATCGCGTCAAAGCGGTCGATGCCAAGGAAGACCCGGTGGATTTTGCGATGCGTTCCAAGCAGGCCTTCGGGGCCGATCACCGCGGCCGAGTTGAAGAGGTCGTTGCCGGAGCTTTCAAGCATGCCCACAACCACCGTCACGCCCAGGCGCTTGGCCGCGGCCGCAATCTTATCCGTGGAAGGGCCGGGCACGGGCTCGGCCACGGGCAAAGCCTCTTCACGGCTGGTAAAGCAATATCCCGTGAGCGCGCATTCCGGAAACACGACCACCTTGGCGCCGCCCTGCGCGGCGGCTTCCAGGCGGTCGAGAACCTTGGCAAGGTTGTGCTGCTTATCCAGGAGCTTGATATCCATCTGCACGGCAGCGGCTTTCATAGGTTTCTCCCCAAAGAATCGGATGTTGGCGGTTCGCCCATTCTAACAAGGTTTGTGGTTCACATGTCCGCGTTTTCGCTCAAGATGAACAGGCGCGCTTGCCGGCGGAGGCAGTTCAAAATGCAGCGGACCTCAAAAGAGGCTGGGGGGCGGGCAATCTAGCCACGGAGCGGCTTTGCGGCGCGGGCGATTATTTTCGATTTTCTTCGGTTCGTTTTTTTACGCTTCATGTATTTTCAACAACTTAGCTAGCTTCGTTTTAGCTTTGTTTTCGGTTCGTTTTGGCTGTTTTTTCCACAGCCCCCTTTTGTTTTCAACAACTTCCTAGCTTCGTTTTTGAAAAAAAGAATTCTTTTTTTCTGCCGTATTTTCTCGTTTAGCATCGCTGTTTGAAACCAAGTAACTATATATCAATCTATTGTCTCGATTTCCAGCCATCGTTCAGGAGCTTCACGCCCGGCGCGAAACTCCACAGTACTAGCCTATCATAGAAGTCGAGATTGTCAAGGAAAATCAACCCTCGGAGGCTAACTATTAAAATAGCCGAAAACTAAATTCCACCTCGACGGCCACTCGTATCGGCTTCCCTGCGCGAGTGGCAGGCTTGAAGGTCCAGGTTCGGAGCGTCTGGACAGCCTGCTCGTCCACCCCCAGCCCCAGCGGCTTGATCAGCATCTCATTCTTGACACGGCCCTTAGCTCCGACCACAGTTTCAAACACTATCGTTCCCTGAAGCCGTTCTTTACGCGCCAAGTGCGTGTAAGGCGGTTCGGGTCTATACAGGGGCTCCGGACGGGTAATACCCTTCATCTTCTCATCCTTGGCGTCATAGGGATGCCCTAACATGAGGGCCGCTACTTCGTCGAAAGCCTTGCAGTGTTTCCGGTTCCAGTCAGTGGATGAGATGTTGGGATGCTGCAGGTAATATCTCCAATAGCCGGGCACGAGATCAACCAGCTTTTCGCCGGGCGGAGCGAAGACCCTGCCCAGGGCCTGCTGGAGGGACGAGAGGTTCAGCGAGGTCGGGTCCGTGCGAATCTCGAGCGTCAAGCTGGGTCCCCAAAAGGGCTGAAGCCTATGGGCGGTGTTGACATACGCGTATACGACACGCCGGCCTATCAAACGCAGAGCTTTAGGTTTAAGTTTGACCGTCTTCGCCTGGAAGTACGCGTCAACCGTCCACGGGCCTGGACGGCCACCCTTGATGAACCCGCCATTGGGGGAGAAGTGCAGGGTTGTGCCTGACCGGAACGTTCGCAGCATCATCGTCCGTCCGCCGTACACCTTTGCAAGCGCCACCTGCATGCCTGGCAAGTTCTGCGCCCGCAGCCCGGCGGCGGACGCGAGGGCGAGACCGATCAGCAACGCCGTCCTTGCCGCTCTCATCGTTTTTTCTCTCTTCTCCGTCCACTCGGCTGGCGGCGCAAACCGCAATTCCGGCGATCATAGATCGCCGCGCCAGCAAATGTAGGCGGTGAGGACGCCGCCCTTGCTGGCCGCCTATTCCGCCGTGGGCATATGGAAGTACATGGACTGAAGGGCGACGCGGCCGGGGCCGGTGAAGCGGTTCCAGGAGATTTGCGCGGCGCTGGCAAAAAGGCCGGTGGAGAGCCGCTGGAACATCGTCTGCATTTCCACGCTGGGATCTTTGTAGATCCAGCCGCCCGGCTCGATATCGATCTGCTCGCCGGATTTGAGTTCAATCTCAAAGACGTTGCCGTAGCCGTGCAGCCAGACGATGCCTTCCTGGTCGCGGCAGGTGAAGCTGTCAATAAAGAAGCCGGTGCCGCCGAACAGAATGTTGCTGACGCCTTTAACGCGGGTGAAACCGTACTCCAGGCTCTCCGTGGCCGCCAGGAACTGGTGCTCGCGGACGTCGACCGACTGCCCATGGGCAAGGTGAAGCCCGAAGACGTGCCCCACGCCGTCGCGGCTGAAGGCGATGCGGCCGGGCCCGCGCGCTTCTGTAAGAAAAACCGGCATGCCGGCTACCATGCGCTTGAAGGCTCCTTGAATGGCCTTGATGCCGACGTCGACTTGCGGATCTTTCCAGAGCAGGACGTGATGCTCAAAGTAAATGGGCATGCTGGCAAGCTCCACGCTGAGCGCGGGCACGAGTTCGCCTTGAATGTGATAGGTGACTCCGGCATAGGATTCGTCATGAGCCGCGGTGGGCAATAAGACGGGAACAGCCATGATGTTTTCTCCTTATCATCTCCGGGATAGATGCGCGACATTCGGGCGCCGGGAGGATCGTAACACGCCCGCGCAAGAGGCCGCAATAAACGGAAGTTCCATCGGCGGCGCCTGATTTTGGCGCGGCGGCCTTGCGCCGCGGCCATAACCCAATCGCCCGGCGCGCGGTTGGCAATCGAGCGGCGGTAAGGCAAAATGGTGGGCGAGAACGGGCTCAACCTCAAAGTCTCTTCGCGGTAGAGCGTTTTCTTAAGAGGAATCGGACGGCCAGGGAGGAACCGGATGGCAACACTCGGACTGATCGAATACCAGGACGCAAGCCCGGAAGTGCGGGCGGTTTATGACGACATCATGGCGACGCGCAAGACGGACTGGATCAACAATTTCTGGAAAGCGCTTGCCAACGACCCCGTGACGCTGCGGCGGACCTGGCGGAACATCAAGGAGATCATGGGCGAGGGCGGCGCGCTCGACCGCCTGACCAAGGAGATGATCTACGTGGCTGTCAGCGTGACGAACCAGTGCAACTATTGCATTGCCTCGCACACGGCCGGGGCGCGCAAGGCCGGCATGACGGACGCGATGTTCGGCGAACTGATGGCGGTGGTGGGCATGGCGAACGAAACCAACCGCCTGGCCAGTGGTTATCAGGTGGAAGTGGATGAGCAGTTCAAGGCGTAGGCAGGAGCACAAAACAGAGTGGCCTTCGTCTTCTGTAGCGGCGCTCCATGCGCGCCGAAAGCCACGAAAGCCGGCGGTCGCAGACCGCCGCTACAACGTTGGTTGTCACTCTATTTTGAAATCGCCGGTAGGGCCCGATGAAAGATGTTCTTGCGCCGCGGTGCGGCGAATGGTTTGGCGCATCCCCTACGGCCAACAAGGTCCCGCTTGCGTTTGCTTCGGTTCACTCCTAGAGTTAGGAGAACTGCGGGCTGGGCAAGAATGGAAAATTCAAGGGTTTCACGCCAAGGCGCTAAGGCGCAAAGGGTCGCAAAAAGATTAGAACAAATCCCGGCTGCGGCGCTTTAGGACGCGTTTTTACCGGCCCCGAAATATCATTTGCAGTTTATCGGTGAAAGGAATGTCTTGTGGCTCTGTTCGTCGGTCTTGCGGGAATTTCGCTGCTGGGCGTAATTCTGTGGGACGCTTTTGAAACCATCGTCCTGCCGCGGCGCGTTACCCGGCGCTTCCGGCTGACGGGAGCGTTTTATCGCTACACGGGAACGCCGTGGCTGTGGATGGCCCGCCGCATCCGGTCCGGCAAGCGGCGCGAAGGGTTTCTGAGCGTCTTCGGACCGCTTTCCGTGCTGGCGCTTTTTGGCGTGTGGGCGGGCGGCCTGATCCTGGGATTCAGCATGGTGCAATGGGCGGCGGGATCCCTGCTGGGAGAGCCGTGGACAGTGCAATCATTCCGCGCGCAGCTATACCTGAGCGGCGCCAGCTTTTTTACGCTGGGCCTTGGCGACGTGACGCCGCACACGCCCTTTGCCCGCCTGGTGACGGTGGCGGAGGCGGGGATGGGGTTTGCGTTTCTCGCCGTGGTGATCTCCTACTTGCCGGTGCTTTACGGAGCGTTCTCGCGGCGCGAAGCCAACATTTCCCTGCTCGACGCGCGCGCCGGCTCGCCGCCGAACGCCGCGGAACTGCTGCGCCGCCACACCCGTCAGCAGAATCTGGACGCGCTGGCCGATTACCTGCGCGCCTGGGAAATCTGGGCGGCGGAGCTGATGGAAAGCCATCTTTCCTACCCGGTGCTTTGCTACTTCCGCTCGCAGCACAACAACCAATCGTGGGTGTCGGCGCTCGCCGCCATCCTGGACGCTTGCGCGCTGCTTGAAGCTCACACGGAAGGAGCGCTGCGCTGGCAGGCGGAGCTGACCTTTGCCATTTGCCGGCACGCGCTGGTGGATCTGGCCCAGGCGATCGAGATTCCGCCCCGGGCGGTTCCTTACGACCGCTTTGACCCGGCGACGCTCGCCGAAATGCGGGAGGTATTGGGCGCTTGCGGGGCGCCCCTGTGCAAGGCGCGCGCCGCCCAGGACACACTCGACCGCCTGCGCCAGATGTATGAACCTTATCTATTCGGCTTTTCGGAGCGGCTGCTGATGCCGCTTCCCAGTTGGAGCACGTCACGGGCTTCCGTGGATAACTGGCGAACCAGCGCCTGGGAAAAAGTCTCGGCGCCCGCCGAATCTTTATCCGGCTTGCAGGTGGAAGACGACGACCACCTTTGAGCTTGCGCCTTGGCCCCTGCTTACGGGCGGACGTAGAGATAAAGGGTATGGTGGTCGCCGTATTCATCGGTGACCTGCACGGTCTTGACCGCGTTCCAGGGATTCACGGGAAAGTCGTTGGCGACGACGCGCGTGCCGGAGCGAAGTTCCTTATCCAGGATAGGCGCCAGCAGGTCGTTGGCGCTGGGCGTCAGATAGAGCGTCACCACCGTTGCGGGACGGACGTCGGATTGAAACAAGTTTCCGTAAATGATTTGGGCTTTCCCGCCAAGGCCCAGCTTCAGAATGCGCGCCGAAGACTCATGGACAAGTTCCGGGTCAAGTTCCACGCCCACCGCGCGCGCGCCAAACTTTTGCGCCGCCATAATCACGATGCGGCCGTCACCCGAGCCGAGATCGTAAACCACGTCATGGCGGGTGACCTTGGCCAGTTGCAGCATCCTTCGAACCACTGTCATGGGCGTGGGAACATAGGGCACGTACCGCCGCGGAGCTTCTGAAGAAGATCCCTCCTGCGCCGAGGCTTTGGGAAGCGGCATGAAGACGCACGGGAAAAAAGCCACGGCGGCGCCGAGCGCCCAGGCGCGCTTGAGTCCCGCTCTTTGCCATCGCCTCACGGTCTGCCTCCTTCGCATGAGATTCGACCCATTCTATCAGCAAATCGCAAGGCATGCGGCTGAGCGAGGCGGTTGCGCCCCCGCCGCCGCGCGATTGGTTTGCCCCGGCGCGCGCGCCGTGCTTCAATGGAAGTTTCGCGATGGACAGGCATGCGGCGCCAACGAAACCGCATGATCTTTATCACATCCCAGGACCGCCGGTCCGAATGGAGGAACAGATGAAAATCGGAGAAAGAATGTTGCCCGAGTTCGACCATGAAATGGCAAGTACCCGCAAGACGCTGGAGCGCGTGCCGGAAGATAAATTCGGCTGGAAGCCCCATGAGAAGTCGATGCCAATGGGGCGCCTCGCTTCCCACATTGCGGAGATTCCCGGCTGGGTGGGCATTACGCTCGGTCATGATTCCTTTGACGCGAACCCGCCGGACGGCCAATCGGCCTACCAGCCCCTGCTCGCAACCTCGCGCCGGGAATTGCTGGAAGCCTTTGACCGGAACATCGCGGCGGCAAGAGCGGCGCTGGCCGCCGTTGAGGACGAAACGATGATGCAAACTTGGTCGCTGCTTCGAGCGGGCGCGGTGGTTTTTTCCATGCCGAAAATCGCCGTCCAGCGAACCTTTGTGATGAACCACCTGATCCATCATCGCGCGCAGTTGGCCGTCTACCTGCGGCTGAACAATGTCCCGGTGCCCGCTCTCTACGGCCCCTCGGCGGACGAGCAGTAAGACGCGGCTTTCCGGTGGCCGCCGCGCGCGGAGCCGGGCCGGTTTGCGCTTGAAGCTCCATGGAACCCAATGCAAGAATCCCATAACGCAACCCGCTTCCGGAAGTTGCGCCAGGCGTCATGGACGGGACAAACGCCGTTCGGCGGCCGTTCGAGAAAACTCGTTCTTCTTGCCTGCGCGATTTTTCTCATTGGCATGGAACCCGCGCGCGCGGCCACTCTGCCGACGCTCGCCCGCCCGGCGGCGTCGATCTTTCACAGGAAGAAACACGTCAAAGTGTGGGTGAACACCAAGACGCGAATCTACCACTGCCCCGGCACGCGCTGGTACGGCAAAACCGAGCACGGCAAATACATGGGCGAATGCAAGGCGCGCAGGAAAGGCTACCGGCCGGCCTATTACCAACCGTGCGGCTCGGAGTGCAAGAAGTGACCGCCATGCCGCTCCCCGCCGAATCTCTGCCTGCGGCCCGGCGCGACGGGGAAACGGGCGCCGCCAAACTGACGCTTTGGCCGCTGGTTGCCGCCACTTTCTTCATGGTGTGCGGGGGCGCATACGGCACCGAAGACATTGTCCGTGGCGCGGGCTACGGGCGCGCGCTCCTGATCCTGGCGCTCACGCCCCTGCTCTGGAGCTTGCCCACGGCCTACATGATCGGGGAGCTCGCAAGCGCCCTGCCCGACGAAGGCGGATACTACGCCTGGGTGCGGCGCGGCCTCGGGCGCTTCTGGGGATTTCAGGAAGCCTGGCTGTCGCTTGTCGCCAGCGTCTTTGACATGGCGATTTATCCCACGCTGTTTGTCGCCTATCTCGCACGGCTGGTTCCGTGGGTCAGCCAGGGGCGCCACGGGATATGGGTGGGCCTGATGATGGTGATTGCCTGCACGGCGTTGAACCTCGCGGGGATTCACGTGGTCGGCTTGACTTCATTTTGGCTTTTTCTGGTGCTCTCGGCCCCGTTCGCGCTGATCGTACTGATGGCGCCGTTCAAGGCCGGAACGCTGGCGCATGCGGCGGTGGCGCCCGCGACCCTGAATGTGGGATTGCTGGGCGGAACGCTGGTGGCCATGTGGAACTACATGGGCTGGGACAACGCCTCAACCATCGCCCGGGGCGTGGAGCGCCCGGAGCGAACCTATCCGCGCGCCATGATCGTCTCCGTAATTCTTGTGGCGCTGACCTACCTTCTTCCGGTGCTTGCGGTATGGGTGACGGGCCTGCCCTCCTCGGCGTTTGAGACCGGTTCCTGGGCGGACGTGGCGGGACTGGTGGGCGGCAACGGGCTGCGGGCGGCGCTGGTGCTGGGCGGAATGGTCAGCGGCTTCGGCATTTTCAACGCGCTGGTGATGAGTTACTCGCGGCTGCCGCTCGCCATGGGGCAGGACGGCATGCTGCCGCGCGTTTTTGCCAAAGTGCACCCCAAAACCAAGGCGCCGTGGGTGGCCATTCTGGCTTGCGCGGCCGGCTGGGCGCTGTGCCTGGGCCTGGGCTTTGAACGCCTGGTGACGCTCGACATCATGATCTACGGCGCAAGCCTGGCGCTCGAATTCATTACCCTGGTGGCGCTGCGCATCCGCGAACCCGAGCTTCCCCGGCCCTTTCGCATTCCCGGCGGACTTGCCGGCGTGGTGCTCGCGGGACTTCTTCCCACTTTGTTGCTGGCGCTCTCCGTAGCCCGCGGCATGCACGTGGAAGTGCTGGGCATGAACGGCCTAAGCTTTGGTTTGCTGACCATT
>JAJYHU010000376.1 GCA_021784615.1 Acidobacteriota bacterium
ACAGCGGCCCCTTCCACCCATGCGCGCTCCCGGATCTGTCCCACCGCCAGCACAAAACTCTGTCCCGGAGTGATCATCGCCTGAAACTGATCAATCTGGTACATCCCCAGATTGCTCAGGGTGCCAACGCCTCCTTCCAGGTCGCGCAAGGATAGCCGGCGCCGGCGCGCCTTATCAACCAGGTCATTCCGCCGTTGGGCAATCGCCCCGACTTCCAGCTTGTCCACATCATGGATGACCGGACCCACGACCCCTTCTTCCGTGGCGGCGGCCAATGTGAGGTCGGCGCCGTTGCAGGAACGGATTTTTCCTCCTTCCCATACCGCGTTCATCCCGGGCAACTCTGTTAGCACCATCGCCATGGCCTTAAGCAGCAAGTCCGTAACCGTGAGTCTTACGCCCGTCGAGTCTTGCACCGGACCTTTCAGGCTCTCCAGCCGGGCAAGGAGCGCTTCCGCGTTGGCCTCCACCGAAACGGTGAAATGAGGAATGGTTTGAGCGCTTTGAAGCATCTTTCCGGCGATCAACTGGCGCCGGCGAGTTCTGTCCTCCACCCCTTGCGTAGGGGTTGTTTGAGCGGCTCGCCGCACGTCTTCCTCAACAATGCGTCCTGCCGTTCCGGTTCCCTGCACACATGCGAGGTCCACGCCCAGTTCCCGCGCCACCCGTCGTGCCCGGGGAGAAGCAGCGGGCGTCTCCCTTCGAACCGGCTCCCTGCGCGGAACTTCACTTTGCGGAGATGGAACTTTGCCCGCCACCTGTATCGGCTCGGGAACCAGACTCCTCGCAGCGGTCTCTGCAGATTGTTCAGAGGGAACCGTCTCCGCCCCGGCTTTTTGGATGTAGGCAATGACGGTACCCACCGGGACGGCTTTGCCGGCTTCCACGACGATTTCGGATAAAGTTCCTTCCGCCATTGATTCCACTTCCATGTCGGCCTTATCGGTGGAAACCGTAAAGAGAAATTCCCCCTTCTCCACTCTTTCGCCGGGCTTCTTAATCCATTCACTGACCGTGCCTTCGGTCATCGTCAGCCCGAGTTGAGGCATGACCACAGAAACTCTCATACTCTGATTCCTTTAGGGTAGTTCTGAAACTTAGCCGCCACAGCATCCCGCCTTTGGTTAAACAGCCAAAATGGTTTCCGGCCTGAGGGCTGTTTCGATGGCCTCAAACGCATCAATGAAACACCCCCAAAGAAGGAGCTTGCGGCCAAATCTCCCTAGCTTTGTGCTAGAAGCCGAACTTCCTGCACAATCCTTTCCGTGGAGGGAATGAGGTAATGATCCAGGGAAGGACTGAAAGCGTGCGGCGTGGGAAGCGCGCAGATCCGCTTGACCGGGGCGTCCAACTCATCCAGGGCCGTCTCTGAAACCATCGCCGCGATCTCTGCCGAAAAACCGCAGGCGGCATAAGCCTCGTCCACGATGGCCAGGCGGCCCGTCTTGGCCACAGAATGAAGAATGGTTTCTTTGTCCAGCGGAGCCACCGTCCGGGGATCGATCACTTCCACCGAAATCCCTTCGTTTTCCAGAACTTCGGCTGCCTCGATCGCCCTTGAGACCATCAGGCTTACCGCCACCAAGGTCACATCATTGCCGGGATGCCGAATCGTTGCTTCGCCGAACGGAATCAGGTATTCCTTGTCCGGCACAGCACCTTTGCTGCCATAGAGCCCTTTATGCTCAATAAAGAGCACAGGATCGTCATCTCGAATGGCCGTCTTGAGCAAGCCTTTAACGTCGTAAGGATTGGAGGGTACGGCGAGCTTGAGTCCGGGAACATGCATAAAGAAGGAATAGAATGTATGCGAGTGATGCGGTCCGCTGCTTCGCACTCCCCCCATCGCAGCGCGGATGACCAGTGGAACTTTGAACTTGCCGTTCGAAATGTAATGAATGGTCGAGGCCTGCTGAATGATTTGTCCTGATGCTTCCAGGATGAAATCAAAGAAAACGATATCGACAATCGGGCGACTTCCCGCTAGCGCCGCGCCAATTCCAATGCCCGTTTGCGCCAGTTCCGCGATGGGGGTGTCTCGAAGCCGCTCATCCCCAAATTCGGCCCAGAGGCCTCGAGTTTGCTGGAAATTGCCGCCGCGAACCCCAATACCCTGGCCGATGTAAAAGATGTTGGGGTCCCGCGCCATCTCCTCGCGAAGCGCCTCAACTCCAGCCTCCGCACAACTGATCACTCGCTCCGAGCCTCTGATTTCCCCTGGCACAGCTTCGGCCCCTGATTTAGCTCCGCTCACCCGTTTTCTCCCTTCTTTCCCTGAGGCTTTCATCCACGCTGTCCATCACAAAAAACATGGTCTAACGCTGTACCCACGCCGGGTTGAGGTGAATCGAGAGAGAATTGCGCAGCTTCCTCGATCGATTGCTGGATTTCTTTTTCGATCTTCTCAAGGTCTGTTGCTTTACACCACTGGCTGGCAATCGCCTCTTCACGCAGCTTCTTGATCGGGTCCCGCTCCTTCCATGCCTCTATTTCTTCCTTGCTCCGGTAAGACGTTCCAGGATCTCCCTCGTGATGGCCGAACCACCGGTAGGTCAAACACTCGATGAGCGTGGGGCCCTCGCCCCGGCGTGCGCGATCGATCGCCTTCCCGGCTCTTTCATACACGGCCAGAACGTCGTTGCCGTCCACTTGTTCGCCGGGCATGCTGTACGCCGCCGCGCGGCTGGCGACGCTGATGTTCTTTGTGGCCTTCTTAAAGGGCATTTCCGTGGCGTACAGGTTATTCTCGCAAACATAAATAACCGGCAGGTCCCACGCCGCCGCCATATTCAAGCCTTCATGGAAGGAAGCATTGTTCACCGCCCCATCGCCGAAAAAACAAACCGTCACCTGGCCGGACTTCCTCAGCTTGGCGCTTAGCGCGGCCCCGGCAGCAATTGGGATGCCCGGCGGCACAACGCCGTTAGTCCCCAGAAATCCTACCGAAGGTTCGTAAATGTGCATCGTGCCACCCCGGCCTCCGCAACATCCACCCTCTTTCCCCATCAGCTCGGCCATCGCTTCCCGGGCCGAAATCCCTTTTGCCAGGGCGTGTCCATGTCCTCGATGCGTACTGGTCACGTAGTCGTCTTCCTTCAGATGAGCAATTACCCCGGAGGCGACGGCCTCCTCGCCAATGTATAGATGGATAAATCCCGGCATCTTTCCCGACCGGAAGAGTTCCCGCGCCTTGATCTCAAACTCCCGAATTTCCACCATCGTGCGATAGAGAGAAAGGATCAAAGCTTTTGAAGGCCGCTCCGTGTTCTTC
>JAJYHU010000177.1 GCA_021784615.1 Acidobacteriota bacterium
GCGAATGTCGCAATGAATCTTGTTCGGCAGACGAAGGCAAAAGAGTGGCGACATGCTCTGGCAAGTCGTAGACCTACACCGGCCGTCTTTCTCGAAATCAAGGATGGCTCGTCGATCTTCCCCGCATATCTATATCCCTTTAACCAGGACAATAACCACACGCAGGGCGAGCTTGAAACCGAAGTCGCGTCATGGCCTGCTGGCAAAGATGGGCGGCGACCGAATTTCAGCCCGGAATTCATCGCCGACCTCGAAAAGCGGTTGGGGCTGAGGTTTGTGCCGGAGTGTAGCGCCGCCGTCCCGGCGGCAATGGTGGAAGAAGCCGGGGAGGACGCCGGCGCTACGGCAGAACTCTCCATTCGGAACCGTGGACACCTTCCGCACTGGGAAAGGCAAGGCGCCACTTACTTCGTCACCTTCCGGCTGGCGGACTCGCTGCCGCAGGCCACCCTCGAATCCATCGAATTCGAACGCAAGGACATCGTTAAGACTGCCGAGCAACAGGGGCGCGAATTGGCCGGGTCGGAACAAGACCGTCTGGACCAGCTTTTCTCCGAGCGCGTCGAGCAATACTTGGACGCGGGCGCGGGCTCATGTTTCCTGGCCAAAGCGGAAATTGCGGAGGTAGTCGCCGGGGCGTTGCAGCACTTCGATGGAGAGAGATACCGCCTGCTCGCCTGGTGCATCATGCCGAATCACGTGCATGTTGTTTTCGAGCCGTCGCCTGGAAACGCCTTGGCAGACATCCTGCATTCGTGGAAATCGTTCACCGCAAAGAGCGCAAATGAAATTCTGGGAAGGACCGGGCATTTCTGGCAGCGCGAATACTACGACCATCTGGTGCGCGACTCGCAAGACCTGGGGGGCGTCACGCGGTATGTCGCTCAAAACCCGGCGAAGGCTGGATTGAAGGACTGGCCCTGGGTTTGGGTCCCTGCAAGCCAGCGAGACGCTGGCGCTACGACTTTCGGGCCGGAAGATGTGTTCAATTACATTTACGCGGTCTTGCACTCTCCCACCTACCGCGCCCGCTACGCGGAGTTTCTCAAGAGCGATTTCCCCCGCGTCCCGCTAACTTCAGACGTGAACCTTTTCCGCTCGCTTTGCAAATTCGGCGGGGAACTTGTCGCCTTGCACTTGCTCGAATCGCCCATGCTCCAAAATCCGATTGCCACGTATCCCGTCAAAGGCTCAAACGTTATTGAGAAAGGCTTCCCAAAGTACGTAGCTCCCGGCGAGCCGGAGCCGGGGACGGGCAAGCCGATTGAGCAAGGCCGGGCGTACATCAGCCGTAGCGCCGCCGTCCCGGCGGCAAATGCCAGCAAGGATGCTGGCGCTACGAACGGCCAATACTTCGAAGGCGTACCGCCGGAAGTCTGGAATTTTCACATCGGCGGCTATCAGGTTTGCGAAAAGTGGCTCAAGGACCGCCGTGGCCGAAATCTGACCTACGATGACCAGATGCACTACTGCAAAGTCGTTACGGCCATCAAGGAAACCATCCGCCTTATGGCGGAAATTGACGCGGCCATCCCCCAATGGCCGATTGAGTGATGCGGGTTAAAGGGTCTATATGCGTGAAGAAGAGAACCCCACTTTCGGTGGGCCGGGCCGAACTGAACCTCTCACGCTTGACGCTCGGGCCCGGCAGCCTGCGGCTAGGGAGCGTGCGCAACTTATTCCTGATGGTCGTGCGGTTTCTTCGGCCAAATCCATCTGAATCGGTTTCGCGCCCAGGTTTCGGCCTCATGGAGCCGCTGGCTGAAGCCCGGGAAGGAGTCGCGCAGGCGTTGAAGGATCTTATGCGCCCATACATACTCAGAGGACAGAACCGATACGCCCGCCAGCAGCAGAACCATGCCGGGCAGGATGGGAAGCAGCAGGCCCAGAACGCCCAGCAGGATCAGGCCCCAGCCGATTAAAAGAACGACGCTTCGGTTGCGCTCCCCGGCCATATTGGCGCGCCAAACCTTATGGGGTTACTGGACCTTCGATTTCGATTCAGGATGCCACAGTCTTGCCCGCAAAACAGTTGTAGAGCCAGGCAAAGATCCATCCGCCGATTCCGCCGTCAACCAAACCATATCCGGTTCCCACCAGCACGTCCAGGAAATGGCGCGAATTGTGGAAGCCGGGATAGATTGAGCTGATGGCGGCAAGAAAGCCGGCGCCGTAGGGTGGCGCCCAAAGGTTTACCAGGCCCACGCATAGGATTCCGCCTGCCCAGATGATTCCGGCTGCTAGCCCCAGGCCCTTAACCGAAAGTCGCATAGTCTTCCTCCTCGCTGTTGGATGATCAAGCAAACTTGCCGCGTCTGCGCTTGATTTTGCCCCGGTTACCCTCCTGAACACAAGGGCGTCCGGACTCTCGTGCTACGCCGCGTCGGACTTTATTTTGTCTCGGCCGTTTCGCGCATCGTCGCGCTTAGGGGCGCGGCTTTTGCGTGCTCTTTGGGGGCCGGAATTTGCACCAGCACTTTGCACGGCGCGTGATGGGAAACGTATTGAACGGTTGACCCGAGCAACGTTTCAGCCAGGCGATGATTGTGGTGGTAGCCGACAATCAGAAGCTCGATTCCTTGTTCCGCCGCTTCGGCTACGATCGCTTCGCCGGGATGGCGGGCCCTCAGCATTTTTGTGGAGATTCGCATTGAGAAGTTGTTGGAGGCAATTTGCCGGGCTATGGATAGAACCTGCTTGCCCGGGCGGTCGAGCACGTCTTCATTAGCATCCAAGGGCAATCCTGCCGCGACTTCGACGACATGCAGCGCGGTAAGGTTCGTGCCCATTAAGCTCGCCATCTGGCAGCCGAGTTTGGTCAGGCTCCCGGCAGTTTCTGCATCGCGTAAAGCCACCATGACTTTGGCTTCTTCCATGGCTTCCTCCTTTCTCGATGACCATCATCCGGGGCGCTTTGCAAACAGTCTCGTCGCCCTGGTGAATCGGGAAAGACTCGGGAAGGCAAAAGTAACACGTATGCCACTGGACAGAACTTCAGGTCACACCTTCCCTTATAAATTCTCTTCCTAGACAGCACCTAAATCTGTGAGCCAGATCACAATCTCCCGTAACCAAGGTCACGTTGACTTGACGGCTCCCTTGTTATATTGAACTGTAGCTGGGAGGAAAGCCTTGAAGCGCGATGGCCGCGCTCCGGACAGGAGAGGAAATCCCTCGGCGGCCGTACGATCCGCGCTCCTGCCTTCCATCGCTGGGGAGGAAAGGCCATGTTGAAAATCAAAAAGATCC
>JAJYHU010000198.1 GCA_021784615.1 Acidobacteriota bacterium
CGACCTGGCGCAGGCGCAGTGCTCGACGATCCGTCTGAAGCTGCTGAAGATCGGAGCGCTGGTCCGCATCACGGTGCGGCGGGTGTGGGTGTCGATGGCGGGCAGCTATCCTTACGCGGAACTGTTCGGGCAAGCCTGGGCCCAGTTGCGGACCTCCCCCGCGCCTTGCTGAAAAACGCGCTCCGTCAACAGGGTCGTTTCCAAGCAACATCTGCAGGGTAAAGTGCGCCGGTGCGGGCTCGGCCCGCACACTCAACCGCGCACCGGCGGGTCATCTCCGGCTCAAAACCAGCATGCGCCTCATCCTTTGGGGATCGCACCACCCCAAAACCAGTCCGTGCTGACCAGATCGCAGCTCAACCCGGCAATTCAATTCATCGGTGAGAAAAGCGGGCTAGCTGGGTGAAAGATCGCTGGGTGGTTCGGTGGCAAAGCCTTTTTCCGCGTAAGGGAAACCTTGTAGTTCATTGACCTGGAGGGCGGCATCGCGCGGCGATGCGTAGTAGGCGCGAATTTCCACGATCTTTCCCTCGGCGTCGAATTCGTACCACTCTGCGCCCCGGATAATCTCTCCGATCCTGGTCTTGAAATGGGTCCACTCAACCGCCACCTCATTTCCATCACTGATCAGACGGTCGATGGTCCAGCGTGATCCCTTATCCTTGACGAATCCGGTCCACAGGTTTGCAACCGCCGCTTTGCCACGGTAGGGGCCTCCCGCGCCCGGCGGGAAATAGTGAACCACGTTGTCAGCAAGAACTCTGTAAAGCTTCTCGCGGCTGGCGCTGTTGCATCCCTCAAAGTACTTGCGCACCGTACTCGCCAGTTGTTCCTCTCTGATTGTCAACCTGGCCTCCTTCGCTATTATTGGTTCGCGTCTTCAGACCGTGGGCTTTCTGAGGAAAGGCGCTCCGGCGCTGGCGAAAAGCTCCTCCAATTCCTTGCTGGCCTCGGGAGGCACGGGCCGCGTGGGACGCCTGGGAGTCCACGCTGGAAAGCCCGCCAGCCTTCTCAGTTCCGCCATCACGTTGGAATGTTCGCCGCGAACCTTCGTGGCTGCCAGTTCATATAACGGCACCGCGAGAGTAAGAAGCAGTGCGCTTGCCTTGGCGTAGTCTTCGCACTCGAGAAGGCGCCACACTTCGAGGTCGTACTCCGGCCAGACGATTCCGATGTAGGTGACAAAAGCGCGCGAGCCCAACTGATGCGGGGTGGTGAGCGTGAGGTGCAGAGCGTTTTCAATCATTGAAAGTTTACGGGCGCACAGACGGTATCCGAGATAAGTTTCGTAATCGTCTCTCCCGCGCCACTTTACTCCTACCAGATTGGGAATTTCGTCCGCCATTCTTGAAAGCGTCTGCGGAGCGATTCCCACGGACGACCACCAGTTGTGGTAGGCCACGATGGCAATCTCGGCTTCCTTCGCCACATCGGCAAAGTACTGAACCACGTCGTCCTGAGAGAGTTGGGGATAAAAATAATAGTGGGGCGGAGAAAGCTGGATTGCATCCGCGCCCACAGAGACAGCGTGTTTTGCCAGATCAATCGAATGGTCCGTGCAGGTTGTCTGACAGCTGACAACCACGGGAACTCGTCCGTCGGCTGCTTTCACGCAAGCCTCCGCCAAACTCTTCCGCTCTTCGCTTGCAAGCGTTGCAAACTGTCCTACCGCCCCGCCCACCAGCAGAAACCCGCATCCGTTTCTGATTCCACGGTCTACCATGAAACGGATCACATCGGCCGTTTGTGCAAGATCCAGTTTGCCATTCGAACTGAAAACCGTTGGAACGGTTTCCATTGGACCGACTAATTTTTCCCTGATGTCTTGATAGGCCATCCTTTCGTCCTCCTTTCGCTAGAAGGCACACACCTTGATGCAAGTGGGGTTTCTCAGGGCTCCAGTTGTTAGTCCCCAGGGCGGAGCGCTCTCGCTGGACATTCTGAAGGTCGTGCAAGAGCCTGTATCCGAGGCCAGCCAAGATGAGTCACGCCGCAGCGCAGCCCCCGCGTCTACGCCAAAGCGATACTCACAGGCCCGCGCGATTGGCCACTAAACCCACTTCAAAGCCTCCATCGGCATTGATGGGCCTTTGAATTAAGTCCCGGTCGCCCGACCGGGGACGGGGGGCGCTATTGCTCGACGAAAACCTGGACGCCCACCTCGGTCTTCCCCTGGTAAAGGGCATAGACGGTGCCATCTTTTGCAACTGCAACCCACTTGACATTACGGTCAGGAGTCGACGTGCGCAGGGTCGTTACGAAGTCGCCGTTGTCATTGTATTTCAGGATACTGACGTAATGCTTTGAGTTGCGCTTCAAAGAAAGTGCCGTGAGATAGATGTCACCCCACCGGTCACCGTTCAGAGTGTGAAAAATAATAGGGCCATCGGGCGGGTTGGCGTACGCAAAGGCCCGGAGGAAGTGCCCGTCCGCGGTAAATTTCTGGGCGGGTCCGTAAAAGCTGTCGACGAAAACATCGTCATTGCGGTCCAAAAAAAGGCCGTGAGGCGGATTGAGATCGCCTGGGTAAAGCCCGTCCTGGCCCCAGCAATAAAGAAACTTGCCCGAGTGGTCATAGACGCTGATTCGGAAATTGTCCACGTCATCCACAAAGAGCCGCTGCTTGCTGTCGAATTGCATTCCATGGGGGCGAAGCAGCATGCCAGGCCGGTTGCCTTTGACCCCGAACCTGTAAAGGAACTTGCCCTCGGGGCTGAAGGCCTGGATGCGCGCACCGGTCCCTTCATCGCTGACAAAGATGTTGCCTTCCGCATCCACGGCAGCGGCGCGCGGCGCTTCGAAGTAGCCGCCTGGCATTTGCCGTTCTTCCGAATCTCCCGGGCCCAATCCGACTTCTCCCAGGAATTTTCCGTCAGGGGTATATCGCAGCACACGGTTGCTCCCCTCGTCCGCGATGATGATGTTGCCGTCCTTGTCGAGTGTGATGCCGTGAGGAGATTTGAGATGGACCAAGTGGCCCTTTTGTTCTCCCCAGTCCCGAACCATTTTGTAGGTTGGGGCCGCGTTGCCAATGATGACGGTCGCCCACAGATAGTGATTGGGAGCGCCGTTGGCATAGGCACAGATGTGAATTTCATGGGGCATCGGAGCTTTTTCCGGCGCATGGTAAACGCCGTTGGAATCGATCGTGCCAATTTCCGCATTGCCGCCGGGGACGTCGTTGACCGACCACTTCACGTCTTTCATGACGGTTGTGGAAATTAACCGGTGCGCGTGCAGGATCTTGA
>JAJYHU010000180.1 GCA_021784615.1 Acidobacteriota bacterium
TTCGACATGTCCCCTCTTGTGCCACACCCCCGCCTGTGAATTCAAGAAAAATCCGCAATTCTCGGACACGCTCCTAGGACATTCTGTAAACCGCTGTGCTCAATGCGGACTATACGCCTGAAATTAGGTTTGCCGTCGTCGCCAAAGCTTCTTTTGGGACGTCGTCGCCGGTCTTGAAGGCAGTCTGTGCCTCACTGAAGTCATTTCCCATTAGGTGCATCTTCTGTGTGTTTGCGCCGCTGACCAGCAAGAATGTCTTTGTGCCTGTCAGCGCTCGCGCGCCTTGAACCAGGGTCGTCTTTGTATCGTGAAGCGCCACAATGGGTTGGCCGCCGGAACCGGGCTCGGCCCGAAGAGAAAGAAGATCGAGTTCTTCCACATCGTCGGTTATAAGAGCTGGGCGGCTGTCCGGCTTTTCCAATTGCAGGTTTAACCCCTCGATGCGAAGTCCGCGTACGTGCCTGCAATAAAGCCCGTAGGCCGGCAAAGGCCCGAACATATTTTCTTCCGGATACTTGGAAATCACTTCCGGAACTTGTTGTAGGTTCATCGCCTCGCCCCCTCCCGCGGCTGATATCCGAATGTTCTGGAGCGTCACGTTTCGGATGTAGTGGCCCGGAATACCCGTAATTGAGGAGGTCACAGTGCATCCCGTTGCCACAATATTCGCGATTGAAATATTTTGCAGAGTGCCTGGCGTCGGGGTTGGCTGACATCGTCCCCGATCGCTCAGCCGAATAAAAATTGGCGCTCGCACACCCACCATGACAATGTTGCTGACGACCACGCCATCGATGTTGGACCCGTCGACCGATTCCAGGGAAACCCCGCTACCCGGGCCCCGGCCCCATTTTCCCGGGCTGGAGAAAACGGTGCAGTTGCTGAACGCGATGTTCTTAAAATCACCGCTCGATTCGGTCCCGAACTTTAAGGCATTGGAGGCCGTTGTCAATACGCAATTCGTGACCGTAAGGTGCTCAGTGGGGCGGACCTCGCCAAGAGAAGGACTCGCTTTGGGGACAATGGCGTCGTCCCAGGACTCGATGTAGCAATTTGAGATTCGAACGTAACGGCAACAGTCAAGGTCAATTCCGTCGGCGTACCCGTTGAAGATCGTCACCCCGTCAATATCCACATAATCACAGCCCAGCATGCTGATGTTGTAGTTCGGTGCGTTCTGCAACGTGATGTTGCGAATCGAAACCTGCTGGCAGCGCTTTAGCGCAATCGGTTTGGGACCGTGGCGCTTGCGGCGATTGCCGTCGATAATTCCGCGCCCCATGATCGCAAAGTTGTGCGCGTCCTCCGCCCGGATCAGCGCAGAATTGAAGTATGTTGTTTCGGGATCAGAGCAGGAGTCGTAGCTGAGCCTCTCGTAAGGATCATAGTCGCTGTTATCCGGGCTCCCCAGTAGAACGGCGCCTGCATCAAAAAAGAGGGTGACAAAGCTTTTCAGACGCACGGTTCCAGAAAGATACTTTCCACCCGGAAAGTATACGGTTCCACCTTTCTCTGCAGCCGCGTCGATGGCAGACTGAATCGCCCTGGTGTCTTTGGTGATTCCATCTGCTTTGGCGCCGAAAGGGATAACATTAAAAAATGGAAATGCATGTTCCGTCCCGCGCGGCGGCCCTGCTGCAAAGGCGCCGGTCACAGAGGCAGCAGCCAGGCCGGGAACCACCAACGATACCGATTTCGCAATAAAGTCTTTTCTTGTAATTTTCACGACGCCCTCCCTTCGTAGTGGATCCGGGAAATCACGCCTGCAGCAATGGGACTAGAACTTGGGATTGAATTCCCGCAGACAACGATTCGATTGCCCCCATTCATCCACGCCAGCGCCTCGCAGCATTGCCGGCAGCGACAGAAGGCCTCGCACGCTTCCCTGCTTCGAGCCCATCCCAACGACTAATCAAGCGGAATATCCACCTCTGTGCCGTGGCGCTCGGCCGATAAATATGCGGCATAAAGTGCTGCGGTGGAGTCAGAAGCCAAAAGGCCGTTGGCCAGGGGTTCGCGCTTATCCCGGACGCTCTCAAGAAAGTCTTGAAATTCCGCCAGATATCCGTGCTGCCAAGCTTCATCCGGGGCCGGATGGCTCCATCCCTGCTTGGTAGAGAGTTTCTCGGTGATGTAAACATCCTTAAAGAAAACTTCTCGCGGGTTGAACGTTTCAAGCGCGTTAATAGGATTCAGATTGCAACGGGTCCGGTGGTTGTTGGCAAAGACTTCCAGCCAGTTATGGACGCCGCCCAGGACAAGCTCAGAAGAGAAAATATCGGCTACTGTCCCGTCGTTGAAGGTGATGTGCACTTGCCCGTAATCTTCGATGTCCTCATAGCCGCGGCGAATGAAGCCAGCATTCTGAAAACTTTCGAGCCCGGTGATTTCATGGGTGCGGGCGGAAACGCTCGCGGGCCGGATGGGCTTGCCATCTCGCGCAGATCCTTCAACCGCCTTCAGGTAAAGCGCGGTTGAAAGAGGATGGCAGGCCTTCCCCACAATTGAGCCGCCGCCGGAGAACTTCCAGATACCGTAATAAGGAGAATGAGAGCCGCTATGCGAGCATCCGCCCATCTGCCAGAGAATTTGTCCTCCGCTTTTCTCAAGTATTTCCCGCTCTTTCTGGATGGATGGCGCATACACCCAGTCTTCGGCGTAGCCAATCGTCTTGCCACTCGTGCGGGCGGCTTCCAGAATGCGGCGGCAGCTCGCCATGGCCTCGCGAAGCATGATTTCCTTTGAAAATGCGTTTCCGCGAAATTTGCCGTCGTCCCCGCTTGCGGGGCCGTAATAGCCGGTAAAGGGTTTTTCGACAATGACGTGCTTGCCGCGCTTTAGAGCTTCGACGGCGACGGTTTCATGGCTTGATCCGGGTGTGCAAACATCGATGACATCCGAGGCGTCGCAAAGTTGCTCAAGAGAGTCAAAGGCTCGCACGCCATATTCGGTCGCGAATTTCTCACGTGAGGCTGCGGTGTTTGAGGTGGCGCCTGTAATGGTGAGGGGAACGCCGTAAACTCTTTGGTAGCCCGTCATGTGGAATCGAGCTGCATAACCCGCGCCTGCAATGCCGATTCGGATAGGGTCTGTCATGAATAACTCCTTGATGATTTTAGAGCTTATCCGTAAATACCTATCGTTTGACGCCAGCAGATCATGGCTGCGGCCAGAGTCAGTAGCGCGACATAGCCTTCTTCGGTCTTCTCAAAACTCACCAGGAGCTTACGGAAGCGATTGAGCC
>JAJYHU010000164.1 GCA_021784615.1 Acidobacteriota bacterium
GTTACGCCCCTTAACGAACTTTGCAAGGCGGAGGAACAGCATGTTCGGACGACGAATCACCCTGTTCAAGATGTTCGGGTTCGCAGTTCGCGTGGATGGCAGTTGGCTGGTCATCGCCATCCTGATCACCTGGTCTCTGGCAGTTGGCATGTTTCCGCACCTCTACCCGGGACTTTCCAAGGGGGAGTACTGGCTAATGGGTTTGCTGGGAGCCATGCTGCTCTTCGCTTCGATCATTGTTCATGAACTCGCCCACTCGCTGGTGGCACGCCGACACGGCCTGGCGATAAGAGGAATCACTCTGTTTATCTTTGGCGGGGTGGCGGAAATGGAAAGTGAGCCTCCAAACGCCAAGGCGGAGTTCCTAATGGCGGCGGCTGGCCCCTTGACCAGTATTGTGATCGGAGCGTTCTTTTACGTGCTGCATTGGGGCGCGCAGGGCGCTTGGCCGACGATGGCTGTCGGCATCCTTTGGTACCTGTACTGGATCAATTGGATCCTGGCGGCCTTCAATCTGGTCCCGGCATTTCCACTGGACGGCGGGCGCATCCTGCGCTCGGTTTTATGGCATTGGAAAGGCAATCTTTGGAGCGCCACCCGCATTGCCTCATATATCGGTTCGGGATTTGGGGTTCTGCTCATGGCCTTTGGAGTCTACCGCCTGCTGGTGGGAGACTTCATCGGCGCCGTCTGGTGGTTCCTGATTGGAATGTTCCTGCGCGGCGCGGCGCAAGGCTCCTATCAGCAACTCATGGTTCAAAGGATGCTCCAGGGCGAACCGATCCGCCGCTTCATGAACACCAACCCGGTTGCCGTCCCGCCCGCGATCTCCCTTGAGGACCTAGTCGAACATTATATTTATAAGTACCACTACAAAATGTTTCCCGTCGTCAATGAATCCCATGAACTACTGGGCTGCGTTACCACCAAACATGTCAAAGACATCCCGCGGGAGGAATGGAACCAGTATAGTGTGCAGGCCGTCATGCAACCCTACGACCCCAAAGACGCCGTGACCCCGGATACCGATTCGGTCGAAGCGCTGGCGATTATGAGGCGGTCCCAGAGCAGCCGCCTTATGGTGGTTGAGGACGGCAGACTGATCGCGGTGCTGGCGTTGAAGGATCTGCTGGAATACCTTTCTTCTAAGCTTGAAATGGAGGGGGATTCTTCCAAGCTTCCTTCGGCGTTCCGCCCCTAACCCCTGGCGCTGAGGCTGGCCGGCAACCCGTCGGAATGGTCTGCCTATTTTGAATGTCGAATTATCTTCTCAAGGGTATCGGTGTTATAATTCGCCGGGCTAATTTCTTGCGCCTTGAATCAGGAAGGTAAAGGGAGGAAGAAGTGCGTTTGCTGCTGAGGGTTTTGATGGTTGCATGGATGGGATTAATAAGCTTGCCGGGAAATTTGCACGCGCAACTGGTCGAGGAGTTCAACCCCCCCAAGGCAGGCTGCTGCCTGAGTGGTGCGGCGCAGCATCTTGCTTATGAAGCCCAGGACTCGAATCAGCTCGGCCGCTATCACCAGGACGATCTGCGGCTGGAAGCTGAACCTCCCGTCCATGGGCGCGTGGTCTTCCTTGGCGATTCCATTACGGACATCTGGAATCTGAAAAAGTTTTTCCCGGGCAAGCCGTATGTGAATCGCGGCATTGGCGGCCAGACAACTTCCCAGATGCTGGTCCGAATGTTTCCGGATGTCATCGACCTCAAACCCGCCGCGGTAATTCTGCTGGCTGGAACCAATGACATTGCCGGCAATATGGGCCCCGAAACCGCGAAAATGGTCGAAGAAAACATCCAGGCCATCACCGATCTGGCTGAGATGCACCACATCAAAGTCATCCTTTGCTCGCTCACTCCCGTGAGCAACTACATGCGGACGCAACAGACCATTCACCGCCCGCCTGCGCAGATTTTACAGCTGAACGCCTGGATCAAGAGCTATGCGGCGCGGGCGCACACCGTTTATGCAGATTACTACTCGGCGGTGGTGGATAAGAACGGAATGTTCCGGAACGGCTACTCAAGTGACGGTTTGCATCCGAACGACCGCGGCTTCGCCCTCCTGGCGCCGGTTGCGGAAGCAGCCATCGAAAAAGCGTTGCGTTGAGACGAACAATGCCGGGCTAGGCGAGGCGCGGGTAGCTGAGATGGAACCCCTGCTGCGTGCCTGGATCGAACAGGAGCCGGGTCTTAGCTTGGCCGAATTATTCGAACGCATGGTCGAGCAGGGCGTATCGATCAAGATCGGCGCCTTGTGGCATCAGTTGAACAAATGGAATCTTACCTTCAAAAGGAACCCTGCACGCCAGCGAGCAAGAACAAGAGGACGTGCAGCAGGCGCGCAGAGCGTGGGGGCAAGCGCTGCCCACCCTGGAAGTCGAAAAGCTCGTGTTTATCGATGAAACGTGGACCTCGACCCGCATGACGCACCGCTACGGGCGTGCGCCCAGAGGTAAGCGTTGCATCGACTCGGCGCCGCACGGGCCTTGGGAGACGACAACCTTTGTGGGCGTTCTGCGCCGCCGCCGATTGACCGCGCCGATGGTCACCGACGGGCCGATCTATGGCGAGATATTTCTGGCTTGGATGCGTAAATTCCTGTGCCCAACGCTCCAACCCGCAGACACCGTGATCCTCGACAATCTCAGCAGTCATAAGGTGGCGGGAGTCGAGGAAGCGATCACCGCGACCGGCGCCTTCATGCTCTTTCTGCCACCCTACTCGCCCGATCTGAACCGCATAGAAAAGTTCTTTTCCAAACTCAAGGCGCGCCTCCGCAAAGCCGCCAAGCGAGATATCGATGCCCTGTGGAAGGAAATCAGGGAACTGCTTAATACGGTCTCCTCAACCGAATACACAAACTTCTTCGCCTCTTGTGGGTGTAAGCACTTAAATCAAAACCGCTCTAGCCCGCATTTCTCACGGGAAAATTGAAAAAGGCTGTCACTTCTGGCATAAGCATTTTTGATAGAAAGACTTGGGCCAGAGAAGGAGGACAGCCTTTTCATGACACAGTGTAGCCAAGAAAGTTTCGAATTTCACTCCCTAAATCAGCGGGAAGTGACGGCGCGGTTTGACGGCGGCGAGATCACGACGGACGCAGGCGGGCTGTTGTTGCGCGAGGTGGAGAAGCGCACGGGGATCATTGCGCGCTTTGCCGCCTGCTTTCGGGACCACCGAAGGGCGGAGTTGGTCGAGCATGGGGTCAGAGAATTGGTGGCGCAGCGGGTGTACGCCCT
>JAJYHU010000354.1 GCA_021784615.1 Acidobacteriota bacterium
TCAAATATGAGTTCAGCCCCCAAATGGGAAACTGGTATAGGCAGGAAAGCTCGCCGTCACATCGCATCCCTTTTCCACAAGCCAACTGCGCGTAAATACCATGCTTCAAGCACTCTTACAGCACAGCCAAAGGGAAAGTCTGCAGGTACGAGAATGAACTCTCAGAAGGAGAATGTGCATCCCTTTGCACATAATTCTCAACATGTTCCGTTACAGCCCGAATCTAGTGGATATTTATCTAATTGTCAAGTGTACAACATGTAAAATTTGCTCTGGAATGGAATTAATTGCACACTCTGGTAGGTTTTTCAGGTAAAAAACGGGGTGCCACAAGGCTCAAAAAACAGGGTCTTAAACGTCCGGTTTCTGGTCGCAAACGTCAGCAAACACAAATCCGTCCCGCTCCAGAACAATTCCCCGCTCAACATCAAGGGGAGTCCGGAACATGGGGCCGGCATAGGCAAAAGTATGGAACTCGCCATTTTCGCCGCAAGGGTCGGTTCCAGGAGGCAAATCGGCCAGCAATTCAGCATCGAATAGCCGACCCGCGAAACTGGCATCGAGCTTTCTAGGATCAACGCAGGTCAGCACTGCTCGGAGTCCCTGGCGGACCATTTCTTGCGCAAGTTCTTGCGTATCAAGGCCCCAAAGCGGAAAAACAGGTTCGATTCCACTGCCGGCCAGCTTGTCTTCCCGGTATTTGCGGATATCCTGAAGAAACAAATCACCGAAAATCATGTGGGTAATTCCCTCGCCGCGAGCTCTTGCGACCGCCCGAGCCATCGCTTCCTCGTATACCGCGTTGGGACACGGGCTTGGAATAGGCACGGTGACCAGTGGAAGGCCTGCGCGATCGGCCTGTGCGCGCAACAACGATTCACGGACCGCATGCATGGCCACACGCCGATGCTCGGAATTCACCGTGGTCAGCAAAGCTTGAACGTCAAACTCGCCTTGCCGACGGATGATTTCTAGAGACCAAGCGCTGTCTTTGCCGCTGCTCCATGATAACCAAGCCTTTGGACGCGCCATTCTGTCACCTCAACGATCAAGAGTAACGGGCATTGCACAGGAAGGACCGGCGATCCTCAATTGCCTATCGACGCCCGACTGCCTCGCATCGGACCTCCTCATGAAACCAATTGGAAGTTCCGACATCTTAACATATTACGGGGCAACTGGGCCGACTGCCCCCCTGGGACAAAAATGGAATTGAGACACTGCAAATAATTTTCGCAAACTTGCCTCCCGCTTCCCGGGCCGCGTGCTAACAACCGAGCAGCCTGATTGGACAAATATCGCAAGGTTCAGTAAAATGACTACCCAGTCATTTTATCGGTATGGAGGTCATCAATGCCGGTTCTTGGCAAAACCCGGAAGGAAGTCCTCACTGAGTTCCGCATGGAGGAGCTGCTCGAAGCCGCCCGGAAGCTTTTTGCGGAAAAGGGATTTCATGGGGCGACCGTCGACAAGATTGCCGATGCAGCTGGCGTCGCCAAGGGAACCGTTTACCTCTATTACCGGTCCAAGCGGGCGATTTACTGGGCCGCGCTCGAACGCGGAATTGCCGCCATGATCGAGGAAGTACAAACCCAGGTGGACGCGGAAGAAACTCTCGAAGGCAAGATCCGGGCCTTTATCACCATCAAGCTTTGTTACTTCGAAAGAAACCGGGATTTTTTCAAGATTTATATCTCGGAGTTCGGAAGCGCCTTCACGCATCCCGTGCAGATTCGCAAGCGGTTTGGAGACCTGTATCTGCGGCAGGCGCGCGTGCTGGAAGCCCTGCTTCGGGAGGGAATCAAACGCAAGGCCATCCGGAGTATCCGCGCGGATACGGCGGCGCTCGCCATCAGTGACCTCACCCGAGGCATCATCACCCAGCGGCTGCTGGGCTGGTCCAAAGGCGGAGTCGAATCCGATATCCGGTTCATCTTCGATCTTGTCTGGAAAGGAATTGCAGCCCCATGAAAAACACACAGATCAAGATTGCCGGGCTTGTGGCGATTCTCTGTTGCTGCACTTATGCGGGGGCCCAAATGAGCCTGGCTTCGGCCGGCGCTGCGCCGGATGGAGCGGCATCCGCGGCGCAGCAGGAAAACCAGCAGAATCCTTTTTTCGGCGGAGCTCCGCCGGGGCCGGCACAGCCGGGTGTCCTGGCGCTTTCAATTACCGACGCCATCAGCCGCGGGTTGCGATACAACCTCGGTTTGCTGCTGAGCCAGCAAGGAACTGAAGCGGCGCGGGGCGCAAGGTTAAAGGCCCTAAGCCATTTGCTGCCCAACATATCCGCCGGAACTTCCGGGGCCAGCGAGCAGATCAATCTGAAGGCTCTGGGCTTTCCGAACTTTCCCGGCGTTCCTCCCATCATCGGGCCCTTTGGCGTGTTTGATGTGCGCGGCTATGTGGATCAACCCATCCTGGACCTAAAGGATCTGCACGACGCCCGGGCGCAGTCTGAGAACGTGAAGGCCGCAAACTACACTTACCAGGACGCCAAAGACCTGGTGGTGCTGGTGTCAGCCAATTTGTACTTGCAAGCCGTCGCGGGGGAAAGCCGCGTTAACGCCGCGGAAGCTGAAGTCCGGACGGCCCAGGCGGTCTATGACCGCGCCGCCGACATGAGAAAAGCCGGCGTCGTGCCGGGAATCGATGTTCTGCGCAGCCAGGTGGAGCTCGAAAGCCAGCAGCAACGCCTGATTTATTTGCAGGACCAATTCCAGACGGCCAAGCTGAATCTTGCCCGCGCCATCGGGCTGCCCGTCGCACAGGAAATTCGCCTGACCGACAGCGTTCCCTACACTCCGCCCCCGCCCATCACTCTTGACCAGGCGCTCAATCGCGCGCTCGGCTCGCGCGCCGACTATCAAAGCGCGCTGATGTCGGTCCGGGCGGCCGAGTCGCTCAAAAAATCGGCCCGCAGTGAGGCACTGCCCTCCCTCAACTTCCACGCGGACTACGGAGATATCGGTCCCTCGCCGGGCAATTCCCACGGCACCTACACCGTTTCCGCCAACCTGAAAATCCCGCTCTTTCAGGGCGGCAAAGTTCGCGGCGACGTGATGCAGGCGGATGCGCTGCTCGCCGAGCGGGAATCTCAACTGAAGGACCTGCGCAATAAAATCGATTACCAGGTTCGCAAAGCCTTTCTGGATTTGAAGTCGTCGGAGCACCAGATGCTGGTGGCCCGCAGCACCGTGCGCCTTGCGCATGAGCAGATGAAAGAGGCGCAGG
>JAJYHU010000126.1 GCA_021784615.1 Acidobacteriota bacterium
CGCCAGGTCTGCCGGTGCGCCGACAATCTCTTAAGGGCTGAGATCGTCGGGATGATGGTCGCGCAAGCGCCGCTGCACAAGGTTGACCGCAAGGTAGGTAACGTCAATCCCGACCCAGCGCCGCCTCAGCCTCTCCGCCACGGCAATAGCCGTGCCGCATCCACAAAAAGGATCGAGAACAATGTCGCCTTCGCTGCTGCTGGCCTTGATGATGCGTTCCAGTAGTGCCTCGGGCTTTTGTGTGGGATAACCAAGGCGCTCCTGGGCTTGAGCGCCGATTGGCCCAACGTCTGTCCACATATCTTGAATCGGCACGCCCGGCATTTCGTCGAGGTATCGCTTGTACCGAGGAACAGCGCCGGGGCTCGATTGGATGATTCGACCTTCGGCGAGCATCTGCGCCATTTTTCCCTTCGTGAACCTCCAGTATCGAGTAACACCGAGCACTTCATATTTGGGATTCCCCTTGGCGGCCCCGCCTGGGCCGGTAAGGGCACCCGTTGTGTAGCGTCGCCCAGTCTCGGGCTCGACGTAGCGGTAGAATTGCTCAACGTAATCCTGGTCGTAAGGCGTGTACACTTGATTCCACGTGTACTCGTCGAAGCTCTTTGTGTAAAAGAAGATTACATCGTGGATTCTGCCGTGCTGGCGTCTTCCCTGCTTAGCATCACTGTGGGCGCTGGATCGCTTCCAAACGATTTCTGTTTTGAACTTGTCTGGCCCGAAAACGGCGTCCAGGACCATTTTCAGGTAGTGGCTTGCCGTGGGATCGCAGTGCAGATAAATGCTTCCCGTCTGCTTGAGCACGCGGTGAAGCTCCACGAGCCGGACGGCCATCATGACGAGGTAGGCCATCATGTCATTGCGACCCAGAAAAGCGAGCAAGGCTTGCATCAGGTCGGCCAGTTTGCGCGGGCCGCTGGCGACAATCTCTCTGTAAACCGCTTCCGATTCCTGGCCCCATTGCCAGGTGTCCTCAAAGGCCGTGATCTGGGCGGCGGACTCTTCGCCGCTCTTTTCCTTGAAGAGCACGTTATAGGTGGCGCTGGAATTGAAGGGCGGTGGAGCCTCGATTGGACCGTTCCGGTGGAGGATGGCGCGCGCCTCTACGAGTACCGGACTTTCTATACCGTCCAGGAATATCTCCAGTGGGGGAAAGAACATCCCAACCTTGCGCCCGGCGCGTAAAGGGCCGCGGATGTAAACGTCCGCGCTAAACACTACCCATGCTCTCCCAGAATGGGAATAATCTCCTGCTGGGATTCGCCTGTGACGCGGGCGTCGCGCTCATCGACATAGACGTTCACCTCGCTGCGCACGCCGAAATCATCGAGATAGATTCCAGGCTCGATGGAAAAGCAGGTTCGCGGAACGATTCTGCGGGTGTCGTGCGTTTCAAAGTTGTCCATGTTCGCTCCGTTGCCGTGGATGTCCTCGCCGATCGAGTGGCCGGTGCGGTGAATAAAATATTCGCCGTAGCCGCTGCGCGCGACAACGTTGCGCGCGGCGTCATCCACCTCATAACCGTAGAGCGGCCTTCCGGCCTGCATGGCTTTCCTGACCCGGTCGACGGCGGCTTCGCGGGCCTCGCGAACAATGGCAAAAACGGCGGCGTAGCGGCCGGGAACCGTTCCGCCGGCAAAACCCGTCCAGGTGATGTCAAAATAAACCGCGCCCGGCTTCCGCTGCCTGGCCCAAACGTCCAGCAGCACAAAATCGTTCCTGCGAATGGGCAGCGACGATTCCCGGCTGGGGCAATAGTGCGGGTTGCCGGAGTTCGCATTGACGCCCACGATGGGAGCTTCTTCCGTCTCCAGTCCCTGCTCGTCAAAAAAGCGCAGGATTTCCTGCTGCACGTCGTATTCGCTTAAAGCCTTGCCGGCTCGAAGAGCGTCGTGGATTGAGGCAAAAGCCATGCGGATGGAAGCGTGGACGATCTTGCCCGCCTCGAGATGCGATGCCAGAGCATCATCGGACCAGCGCGCTTCAAACAACTGCACCAGGTCTGCGGAAGAGACCACTTCAGCTCCGAAACTCCTGACCAGCTCAACCGTTCCGGCATCTACCAAACCAACGTAGGGAATGTCATTGAGCGGCGAATACTGCATGGCGACGCGGCGCTTGCCTTTGAGCATTTTGCGCAGTTCGTCGCGCTGCTCGGACCAGGAAGAGTAAAGGCTCGCGGTCCCCGGCAGAGCGTCCAGACTGCCGCGCTCAATCCGGTGCGCCAGCTTGGCTGGAGCGCCACGGGAAGGAATCAGGTAATACCACCGGCGGGTGCACAGCGGCACGGCAAGCTTCAGAATGCGGTAAGCGAGCGGGTCGCGGTGGTGGTGGTCATAAAAGAGCCAGCCATCAAGCCCCGCTGCGCGGAGAGCGGATTGAATTGCATCGAGATCCATATTTGCTTCCACCTTATAAGATGTCCTTCCCCGCCCTTAAGCGCCTGAAACAAGCCCGAGCGGTCGGTAACAGAAGCCGATTCTCTAAAGGCACTCGCGCAAAGGCGCTGAGCCGCAAAGAACAGCCAAGACTTACATGCCGCCGCTAGATCTGCGATTTCCCTTCAGCGCGCCTAAAGAACGGCTGCCACTGTTCGGGGCGCGGCGGAGCGGTCAACAGGCTGACGACAATCAGGCTCGCGAGTGATGCGGCAAGCGCCGGGAAAATCATGGGAACAACCGAATCCAGGCTCAGAACTTTCCAGAGGATGGCGACGATGGTTCCGGCGGCAATGGAGCTGATCCCTCCGGCCGTGGTGGCGCGCTTCCAGAAGAAGGCCGCAACCACCACCGGCGTGATGCCCGCGCCATAAACGTCGTAGGCGTAGACGGCCGTGCTCAGGATGGAAGGCTGGAAGCTTTGGGCAAGCGCCACGAGGCCCAGAACAACCACCGTGATCCGCGACATCAGCAGCAGGCTGCGATCGCTCGCGCGCTTGGCAATGAACCGCTGGAGGACGTCATGCACCACGCTGGTGGCGGGCGAAAAGAGGTAATTGTTTCCCGTTGAAATCACTTTGGCGAAAATCGCCGCCAGGAAGATGGCTCCGATCCAGGGCAGCACTCCGTAACGCGCGGTGTAAGGAATCAAGCCCCAGGCGGGAAGCCTTCCGGAAGCCACCCGGGCATGAAACATCACACCGCCCACAATCGCCAGCAGCACAATCACCGTCTCCAGCACCATGGTGCCGCACACCCAGCGCACCACTGAAAGCCGCGCGTCACGCT
>JAJYHU010000346.1 GCA_021784615.1 Acidobacteriota bacterium
GTTACGATCAAATTGACCGGGGAGAAAAGCGGAGGCCGCCTTTCCATTCAGTGGGGAGATTTGATGCTGGTGACGAATTTTAGGGCTCAATAGCCTTGTCCGAAAGCATGCGGCGGTCGTGAAGAACCGGCTTGTTCCCTGTTTCTTCGTAGGCGCGAGCGAGTGTGCAGATCGTGAATGGATCGACTTGTTAACATCGAAGTGCGGGCTGTTCATCTGTTTTTTGACGTGGTAAGTTTTTCTGGATGATGGCCGGCTGCCAAGTCGGTCGTCGGGCCCGAGGCTACCCGCGGCGCGATGCGCCTGCGCGGCCTCGGTGGCAAAAGACACAGACAGGGTTTGCGCCGCCCTTGCCGCGATCCGGTCCCGAACCTTTGCATTAGATAAAACTCCTGCAGTTTGGCGTCTCGGATTCCAACAACATCCCGAATTCCCTCGCTGGAGGCTCGAATCCGTCGCATAATGCTATGTGGACGACGGATCAAAGTCCGCCCGCTTTCGATCGTCCGGTTTAAGAAAATGATAGCGAAAATTGTGCTGATATGTGCGGTCGCAGGGTTGTGCGCAAGCACTATTTATTTGGGCCTGGTGGTAGCCGCTGCCGTTCGGTTTCGGCTCGCGAAGCGCGCAACCGAAAGGAAAATGCAAGGCAGCAATTTGTTGCCGCCCCTGACGCTTCTCAAGCCTCTCCATGGCTTGGAGCCTTTGCTTGAAGAGTGTCTCGAAAGCTTTTTCCGGCAGGATTATCCCGCCTATGAACTGATCTTCGGCGCACGTTGGGAGACCGATCCCGCGCTGGACATCGTTAAATCGCTGAGCAGAAAATATCCCCACATCCCAACCCGCATAGTCTTGTCCGGAGAGCCGCTTTATCCCAGCGCAAAGGTTTTCTCGATGGAAAAGATGGCGCCTCTCGCGTCCTACTCGACTTTTGTTATTACCGACAGCGACGTGCGCGTAACGCCGAACTACCTTAGGCAGGTGGTAGAGCCTCTTATGGACAGCAGCGTCGGCATGGTTACATGCCTCTACCGCGGCATTCCAACGGGCGGATTCTGGTCTCTGTTGGAAGCGCTGGGCATGTCAACGGAAATGTCTTCCGGCGTTCTGGTTGCCGATCTCCTGGAAGGGATGAAGTTTGCTCTGGGCCCCACGATGGTCATCCGCAAAGATGTATTGGAAAAGTGGGGAGGGTTCCGCGTTTTGGCGGAGCACCATGACGATGATTTCGTGATGGGTTCCCTGACTCATGCTTCCGGCAAAAAAGTCGTGCTGTCTTACCATATTATCGATCATGTGGTCCTGAACCGCTCCGCCCGCGAGTCGCTGCTCCATCAGCTTCGCTGGATGCGAAATGCGCGATTCTCGCGCCGCATGGGCCACGTGGGCACCGGGTTGACGTTTGCCATGCCTTTCGGGCTGCTGGGGCTGCTGGCGGGCTGGATTTCCGGCCATTGGACGGTTGGCTTGGACTTGCTGGGTCTGGCCTTTGCCAATCGGGTCATCCAGTCGTTGGTGGTCGGATGGGGCGTCACTCGGGACCCTCGTTCGCTACTGCTGTGCTGGTTATATCCCGTCCGCGATATGGAGGGATTCGTTCTGTGGTGTGGAAGCTTCTTCGGCTCGGAGATCGTGTGGCGAGGAGAGCGTTACCGCCTGGTGTCCGGGGGCCGAATTGTCCGCAAAGACGCCGCAGGCGCATGAGCTTCCAGCGACAGCGGATGCTCTGCCTGACTGTGTGATTACGGACGGTTGCTGTAGAGGACTTTCCCCGAGCTTTCAGCGATGACGTAATGAGGTTCCGGCAGGATTCGAATCGCACGTTTTTGCTGCCGCGGCGGCACGAAAAGAAAGATCCGAGCCTTTCCCTTCCACTCTCGTTCGAGATCGGCGTCATTCAAAAAAATATGCGGCGCATCAGGAAACGTCGACCCAAACCACATTGAAGTTGTGCGCCCGTTCACCAAGTCAATGGGCTGTTTCAGGTAAAAAAGCAGCGACGATCCGAAGGCTTGGTCGCCATAGATCATGACTTTATCGCCGGGCCTTTCCTGGCTTGCAATGACGTCGGCCAGATTCTTTGAAGAAAGGAAGGGTCCAAACCGAACAAACGCCAACTGAGCCGCCACTAGGAAGACCGCTGTAGCAACCCCTGTCGTCCAGGTCGCCGCGACGTTCCATTTTTTGATTCGCAGAATCAGGGCAAGCAGAGGGCCTGCCAGCAAGGCTGCGGCGGCAAGCCCGGCGGGAAGACGCAGGGCAGCAAAAGCCGAGGTGGTGAGATCGAAGAACTTCGACATGGAGAGCGTATCGTGGGCGACGTCGCGATGCACGAGCAATTGGCCGAGGTCGCTAGTGGGCGGCACATTTCGGGACGCCCACAAGGCTCCCGTAAGAACCAAACCGGCGGCTATGCCGACCGTGGCATAAATGCCATTGCCAAGAATGGCCCAGCGGCTTGAGCTTTTTTCTTCCTCTTCGCGGGCAAGACTTCCGGCAATCAGCAGCAAGAGCGGAAGGTAGGCCGGGAAAGTGTAGTACTCCTGGTTTGTTGAAAACGCAAAGAAGACGGTGACAACGGCCGCCCAGATCCAGCAAAGCGTGCGCGTCCGCACCGCGAACGTGAGTTTCGAACGCTTTCGAATCGCCGCAAGATCGCGGCGCAAGTCGCGGAAAATTAAGGGGAAGAACAGGCTCCATGGCAACAGCCAAACCAGATGCAATCCCCAATACGCCAAGTCGGGCAGTTTGTTGTAGTCGTGAGGGTAACGTTCTCCCAGGAATCGCAGAAATTGCTCGTTCATGAAATAGAACCAGAAAAAGCCGTGATTCCGAATGCCTGCCAGGATATGCCATGGCGCGGCAATCAGGAAAAAGAGAAGAACTCCTTTGCCCAGGCGCAGTTCCCTCCAGCGCCTCCATTCGCCGCTCAAGATTAAATATCCAATGGCCGGAAAGCCCACAAAAACCAGCGCGACCAACCCCTTTGTTAGCACCGCCAGGGCCAGCACGGCATAACCTGCATACCAGCGCCATTCTTTTGGTCGGCCTCGTTCGAGCGCGGAGAGGAAAAAGTAGAGACACAGCGCGATGAGCAGGCTGAGGATTACATCCGGAATAAAAACCCGGGTGAACAGGAAACAACCCACGCACGTCGCCACAAAGAGTCCGGCATAGATTCCACCTCGGTCGCCAAAAGCGCGCAGTCCCCATCGTGCTCCAAGTCC
>JAJYHU010000365.1 GCA_021784615.1 Acidobacteriota bacterium
AAGCTAGGAAGTTGTTGAAAACAAAAGAGGGCTGTGGAAAAAACAGCCAAAACGAACCGAAAACGAAGCTAAAACAAAGCTGGCCAAGTTGTTGAAAATACATAATGGCCCTAAAAACGAAGCTAAGAACCAACCGGAAATCGCCCGCCCACTGCTCGCCGTCCAAGGCCCCGCAATGACCGCCTTGCCAGCCTATCACCTGCCGTAAAAAGGCCTGGAGCCTGACATGCCTGAGAAAACAGAAGCAGATTCCTCGTTTCACTCGGAATGACACTATGGACGACGTGAAATGGCGCCTTTGGCGTTCTCACACCGAGTCGCCGGCCCGCCGCTGCGCGCCAATGGCCCGCGGCCGCAAGCGTGACACGCAAGCGTGCTTCCCTGGACAAAGCAACGTTGGGCGGAGTATTCTCATAAGCCTTCACGAAGTGGGCGCAAATATCCGGGTTTCCGGCCTAACAGGGGGTCTTTTATGGCAGCATCCGAGCAAAAACTTCATCTTGCCGAGCGCATGAGCCGCTTGGGAACCGAGAGCGCCTTTGAGGTGCTGGTGCGGGCGCGCGAGCTTGAAGCGCAGGGAAAAAACGTGATTCATCTTGAAATCGGCGAGCCGGACTTTGACACCGCTCCGAACATTGTGGGCGCGGCCAAGCAGGCGCTGGAGAAAGGCTGGACGCATTATGGGCCGTCCGCCGGCCTCCCGGAACTGCGCAAGGCGATCGCGGAAGGCGTGGGCAAGCTGCGCGGGATCACGGTTGATCCGGCCGAGGTGGTCGTCACGCCGGGCGGCAAGCCGATCATGTTCTTCAGCATTATGGCTCTGCTCGAACCCGGCGACGAGGCGCTTTACCCGAACCCGGGCTTCCCGATCTATGAATCGATGATCGACTTTGTGGGCGCGAAGGCCGTGCCCTACCCGCTGGTGGAAGAGAGCGACTTTGACATCGACGTGGATGAAATCCTCAACAAGATCAACGAGCGCACCCGGCTGGTGATCCTGAACTCTCCGCAAAACCCCACCGGAGGCGTGATCAGCCGGGCCAAAATGGCGGCGCTCGCGGAGGCGCTGCGCTCGAAAGACGTGATGATCCTCGCCGATGAAATTTACAGCCGCCTGATCTATGACGGCGAGCACGTCAGCATCACATCCTTCCCGGGCTTGAAAGACAAGATCATTCTGCTGGACGGCTTTTCAAAAACCTACGCCATGACGGGATGGCGGCTGGGTTACGGCGTGATGCGCGAGGATCTGGCCAAGCACATCGCGCGCCTGATGACCAATTCCAATTCCTGCACGGCGAGCTTTACGCAAATCGCGGGGATTGAGGCGCTGCGCGGAGACCAGAGCCCCGTGGACAAGATGTGCGCGGAATTCGAGCGGCGGCGCCAGGTGATTGTGAACGGCCTCAACCGCATTCCGGGCTTCCGCTGCCGCCAGCCCCAGGGCGCGTTTTACGTTTTCCCCAACATTCGCGGGACCGGGCGAAGCTCCAAAGAGCTGGCCGAAGGGCTGCTCAATGAAGCCGGCGTGGCGTGCCTTTCCGGCACGGCATTCGGCGGCTGGGGCGAAGGATTCCTGCGGTTCTCCTTTGCGAATTCCGTCGAGAACATCCAGCAAGCCCTTGAGCGCGTTGAAAACTGGATCAAGAAAGGTTGATCGCTGCGATGGCGACCAAAGCCCGCGAACCTTTTCGCGTCTTCGCCACCTGCGACATTGGCGGCGAGGCCCTGGACCGCTTGCGCGAGCGCGGCTACCAATTGGAGGTCTACGACCAGATCGAGCCGCCGCCCAAAAGCCTGATCCTTGAGAAAGTGCGCTCCGGAATCGACGGCTTGATCACCACGCTGCGGGATGAGATCGACGCGGAAATTTTTGAGGCGGGAAAAGGAACGCTGAAAGTGGTGGCGCAGGATTCCGTGGGGTTCGACAACGTGAACCGCAGCGACGCCAATCGTTACAAGATTCCCTTCACAAACACCGCGGAGGTCTTGACGGAAGCGACGGCGGAATTCGCGCTGCTGATCCTCGGCGCGGTGGCCCGCAAGCTCTATCCGAGCGAGCGCCTGGTGCGGGAAATGCGCTGGGGCGCCTGGCACCCTTATCATCCTTTCCTGGGCGATGAAGTAACCGGCAAAACCATCGCGGTGATCGGCCTGGGACGCATCGGCCAGGCTTTCATCAAAAAGGCCCTGGGGTTCGACGTAAACTTCCTTTGCCACGACCCGCATCGCGTGCCGATGGATTTTGTAAAGAAGGCGCAGGAGGAAATTGATTTGCGGCGGCGCAACGGCTTCTGCCGGGAGCCTTGCACGATGAAGGTGGCGAGCCTGGAAGAGGCTCTGGGCGGCGCGGACTTTGTCAGCCTGCACGTGCCGCTGGTGCGCGAAGGGAAATCATCCACTTTTCATATGATCAATCACCGGACGTTGCGGCTGATGAAGCCGACGGCCTACTTGGTGAACACCTCGCGCGGGCAGGTGGTGGATGAGAGGGCGCTGGCTCGCGCCATTAAGGAAAGAGTGATCGCGGGCGCGGCGCTGGATGTTTTTGAGCAGGAACCGCTCCCGGCGGACTCGCCGTTGCGTGATCCGGAGTTGGAAGAGCGCGTGCGCATCTTCCACCATTTCGCAAGCGCCGGCCGCATTACCCGCCTCTCCACCGATCCAGACCGGGGAATGGCAGGGCGCGCGGTCCAGGCGGTAATTGACGTTCTTGAGGGCGACGGCAACCTTGCCGACATTCCCTACGTTGTCAACAAGGAGGCGTTCCGCTAGTACTAGTGTGCTGACGCATTAATTCGCTGCATAAGTCTAAATGTCATTCCGAGCGCAGCGAGGAATCTGCTTTTGATGAGGGATTGAAAACAAAACAGATTCCTCGGGCCGATCGAAACCTCGGCCCTCGGAATGACAGCGACACGCGCAGATTTTATCAACGCACTTCTGAGACATGACACTAGCGGCGGGTTAGGCCGTTAGGGTAACAGTGCCGGGTGCCGGTCCCTCGGCGTGCGGTGACGGTCAATCCAATAGGCCCAGGGGATGAAAAGCCAGATGAGAAAGCCCGCTGTCTCAATGGCGCCCACGCTCGGCGGTGGCGGACCCACAAGCCCCATCAAATAGAGAAAAACCAGGAGGCCCACAAACAACCTGAAAGAATACTCGCCAGTTTTATCCCGCGGCTGA
>JAJYHU010000215.1 GCA_021784615.1 Acidobacteriota bacterium
CTTCGTCATCGGATCGCGATAGGCATGCCGCAGGAAGCTCATGTTGTTGGTGTGCAGCAACTCTTTGATGGAAGTCGGGTAGCGGTTGAACTGCTTATGGAAAAGCATGATGGCCCGCGCATACTGTTCACCCCGAAAGATGAGTTCGGTTTCCTTTTCGCGCTGACCTTCCACGTAAATATTCGGCAGGGCCGCCGTCAAAGATATCAGCAGAATGGTCGCCATCATCATCACGATGAGCAGCGCGTAGCCGTCTTTGCCCGATGCCAGCCTTCCCCGGAGCCCGCCGGAACTATTGCGCTTCCGGGATGGGGAGCTGGACGGTTTGTCCGGATGATTCGTCATGGACTTCAACCACCGCCGAGGTAATTTGCAGAATCCTATATCGCTTGGAAATCAGGTTCCCCTGGTGAACAACATAGACTTGCTCGCCGTCCGCCAGATAGGCTTCCCCTCCGATTCCCATCCGAAAAGAGTACCCGAGCGCGCGCAGCGGAATTTGCGGCGGAGCAGGAGCGGTGCTCGCGGCCCCGAATCCTCCACCAACCATTCCTTTCGCGCCCCGCAACGCTCGAACAGCGGGAGCAGCGCCGAAATCGAATGGGTCGCGAGGATTTTCAGGAAGCGGCCGTGCCGTATATTCCTTGAGCGCCTGGATCTCAAGGCCGGGATCCGCGCTGGCCAGTTTGCCGATTTGCCCGCTAAGGGATTTTGGCGGCTGAGCGGAATGGGCGGAAGGCTGCGCAGCCGTTTCCTGGCCGCGAGCGGCTTCAACCGGACTTCCGCCCATCTCTGAAATCAATTTGAAAGCCAGAAAAACGCACACTGCGCCCAACGCAATGCTTCCGAATTTCTCGAATTTTGTGCGCTTGCTCATGGCGTTATAAAAAGGTCCGCTCCCACCTGCAGCGAGACGGCGCTTCCCTGGGCGGTAGCGAAGTTAAAGCTCTTGAGCAGAATGAGCTGCCGCGCCGACTCAAGAGCATGCGCGAACTTCAGCACGTTGGCAAACGGCCCTTCCACGGTGACATTAATGTTCAAACGCTCGAGCGGCTCGTCCTTCTCCGCGGTTAGTTTATAACTGACGTTGTCCAGTTGCACGCCGGACCGGGTGGTCAGAATTCGGATCAGCTTCGCGGCATCGGAAAAGGCATGACGGCGCGGCGGAACGTGGCCGCCAAGGAAGGACGCGAGCTGGGTATCCGCGGCGGGAAGAGTTTTCTGAAACTTTTCAAGCCGTTCCACGCGTTCCTGCCGCTGCGTCATTTCGCCAAGCGAGAGATGGTAAGAGCTTTCCGCCGCCGCCACTCGGCTGTGCAAGGGGCGGACGGCGCCGAAGTATAGGGCCGCGTCCAGGACAATCAGTCCCAGGGCCGCTCGCTCCAAAAGCCGAATAAGTGCTTTGCGACGATTTTTCTTCATATTTCCTATGGCGCGGACGTTGAGAGCCCCGTGAGATACCGCGCCGTGCAAATGAGCGCAACCTGTTCCGCCCCCGCATTTGGTCCCGCTTGAAAACCCTGGTTCTTGATGGTCACGTTGCTGAAATCTTTGGAGTCTTCCAGGTTGCTCAGGAAGGATTCGATGGCTTCCTCGCTCTTGCCCATCACCGCGAATTGCACCTCGGGCTGGGAATCCGATCCCGCCAGCCCCAAGCCGTTCAGCTTGACGTTAAACGGCAGCAGCTTGCTCACTTTCACCGTAAGTTCCGTCAGGGAAAACTGCCGTTGGTCAATCAAATGATTCACGAATTCGGTTTCATAAATCATCTGCTGGAGCTTCGGACGTTGAAGCGCCAGGCGGAGTTCCGTTTCTCTCGACCGCAAATTCGCGTCCTTGGCCTGAACGCCGGCAAGCGAACTTCGGACTTCCCGAGAACGGCGAAAACCATGGAGCGCGGCCGCCGCCAGATAAACAAAGACCAGCAGCGCCACCACAAACGCCGGCAGCGCCCAAGCGAGCGCGTAGCGTTCACGCCGGCTGGGAGTCACCGCGAGATTGAGATAAACTTTCATAAGGTCCTAAGCCGCGTTGCCCAAAAGCCCCGCCAATGGCGCGCCAAAATATCGGAGCAGTTCCCTTTCCTCAGATGAAAGGCTTCCCGCGCAAGCGGCGTCCGCAATCAGAACCTGGACTTCCCGGGAGATGGATTTGCCAAGATCACGGACCCATTCCTCCGGCACCGGCGGGCGCACACAAAGGCAAATCCGGCCGATTTCCAACCGCAGGTGATCCTGGGCGCCGGCCAGGATTCGGGCCGTTTCCTGGCCCACCGCCTTGAGGCAGTCCTCAGGCAAATTCCATTGCGCGGCCTGGCTCCGCCACATTCGGATGCGGCCCCCGCCCGCCACGACGGCCGTCAATCCGCCGGGCCAAACGTGCAGCAGGAGTTCGCCTCGCTCGGCGTTCTCATCGAGCAAAGGCAAAAGCGCCAAGGTCGCCGGCAGAACCAGGGTGATCTCGCCCCCAAGGGCTTCAACGCTTGTTTCATATTCTGCCAGGATGGAATTCCGCGCCGCGAGGACCATCACCTCGACGCGGCCTTCCTCCTGGTGCAAGATCTCGTAACTCAGGCGAGCCTCCTCCGCAGGGAAAGGCAGCAACGGCTTCATTTTCCACTGGATCAGAGCTTCCTGGTCTTTCGTATCCCCGGGTAGAGTCTCAAACTCCAGGATTCCCACGCGCACAAGGGGGTCGGGTATCAGCAATCCCAGCGGACCTTTGCTGCTGCCAAGAGCCGCTTCTAAGGCACGGAGCGTTTCACTGAGCGCCTCCGGATTTGGAATGTTCGAAAGACAAGAAACAGCCGAAAGCGCCCCGGGCTCGAATTCCCGAACCGCCAGGCGGCTGACCTGGCGCCGGCTTTTTGAGAGCCGCGCCCCCATCAGAAAACCGGATTGGACCTCGTAGACGCCCGCCGGCAAGCCAATCCCTTTCATTTTGGACGGGCGCAGCGGACGGACCCGTGGCTCGAGCCGCGCCCACCGCCTGAGTCCCTGGCGGAAATCCAGTTTCAGTTTATTCGACAAAGGTAACCTTATTGATTTCCCTGAGTGTCGTGACGCCCTGGCGGACCTTCTCAAGCGCCGCCTCGCGCAGGGTCCGCATTCCTTCCGTGCGCGCGGCCTGCCGGATTTCCGCCGCCGGCCGCTTGTCCAGAATCAACTCGCGAATTCGGTCGGAAAGCGCCAGCAGCTCTCCAATGGCCGTCCGCCCGCGGAAGCCCCGCTGGCTACAGTGCGGGCAGCCCACGCCTTCGTAAAAAACCACGTCCTGCCATTTTGCGGGGTCGAGCCCTGACTCATCAAACAGTTCCCGCGGCACCTTCACGGGCCGTTTGCATTCTTCGCAGATCATGCGAAGGAGGCGCTGCGCCAAAATGCAGTTCAGGGCCGAAACAAAATTATACGGCTCCACGCCCATATTCAGAAAACGGCTTAGGACGTCGACGACGTTGTTCGCGTGAACCGTGGTAAACACCAGGTGGCCGGTCAGGGCGGACTGGATGGCAATCTGGGCCGTTTCATTGTCGCGAATCTCGCCCACCATGATTTTGTCGGGATCGTGCCGCAGGATCGACCGCAATCCGCGCGCGAAGGTGAGGCCTTTTTTCTCATTGACGGGAATCTGGGTAATCCCGCGAATCTGGTATTCGACCGGGTCTTCAATGGTAATGATCTTGTCCTCGTCGCTCTTGATCTCGGAGAGCGCCGCGTAAAGCGTGGTGGTCTTTCCGCTGCCGGTGGGGCCCGTCACCAGCACCATTCCGTAGGGCTCCCGGATGTAGCGGCGCAGGCGCTTGATCTCCCGGTCTGAAAAACCCAGGATGTCCAGCCGGAGCTGCCGGAACTTCTCATGCAAGGATTCCTTGTCGAGAATGCGCAACACCGCGTCCTCGCCGTGGATGGACGGCATGATGGAAACGCGAAAATCGATCGGGCGGCCCCGGTAGCTCACGCGAAAGCGTCCGTCTTGCGGGACGCGGCGTTCCGCGATGTCCAGGTCCGCCATCACCTTGATGCGGCTGATCACGTTGGACTGGTACTCATAGGACAGGGGCGTCATGGCCTGCTGGAGCGCGCCGTCGATCCGGTACTTCACAACCAGGGAATTGTCGCGGCTTTCCAGATGGATGTCGCTCGCCCGGCGCTCAAGCCCCGCAAAGACAATCGAATCCACCAGGCGGATCACGGGGCTAACGTCCCGCTCTCCCACCAGTTGTTCAAGCGAAAGGTTTTCCTGCCCGTTCTCCTCCTCGCGGATCACGTCCAGGCGGAACTCCACCGTCGCTTCGTCGAGCACGCGCTGGGAGGGATCGGTCTTGCTGAGAAATTCCTTCACCTGGCTCGGCGCCGCCACCATGATCACCAACTGGCGGTCGAGCCTCATCGCCAGCTCATCGAGGCGCGCCAGGTTGCTGGGATCGCCCACGGCGATGGTAAGCTGGTGATCGCTCGATTCGAGGGGCAAGAACTGGTATTGCAGCATCACGTCCAGGGGAATGGAACGAAGGATATCCGGGTTCGGGCGGAACTCCCGCAGATCAACGAACTCGTACTGATAACGCCGGGCGGACTGCCGGGCGATCTCAAGTTCCTTTTCGAAGTCAACCAGAATGCCCGGAGGCAAAGGATCGCTCATTCGTTTAATGCACCTGCCCGGCCAGTGAAAACAGCGGCAAATAGAACGCCACAAGGACGAAACCCACAACCACCGCGATGGATGCGATCATGACGGGATCGACCAGCGCCACCAGGGTGGAAAGGTCGATGTTGACGTCCTCTTCAAAAAACTCCGCGACCGCTTCCAGCATGCTGGGCAGCGCCCCGGTGGATTCTCCGACCTCCACCATATCGAGCGCCATGGAAGGGAAAAAGCCCGTCATGCGCAGGCTGGAACTCAAGGGGCGGCCCGCCATCACCTCTTTCCTTGCTTGTTCGATTCCCTGGGCAAGCAAAGGGCTGGAGACGGATTCCGCCGAGTTTTGCAGCGCGGTGACAACCGGAAGCCCTCCCTGGAGAAGCGTCGAAAGCGTTCGCACAAACTCCGCCACGGAAAACTTGAGCAGCAATTTCCCGGCCACCGGCAGCCGGAACTTAAGGCGTTCCCAGGCCAGGCGCGCTGCTTGCGAGCGGCCGGCGGAGCGCAGCGCGAAAATGGCCAGGACAATCCCCGCCAGGATGAAGATCGCCACCCGCTTGATCCCCTCGCCCACGCCGATGACAAACACCGTCAAGGGAGGCAGTGGAACGTCCAGCTCGGAATACAACTCTGAAAATCTTGGAATAATAAAGGTGTCGATCAGGACAATGAGCCCACAGAGAAACACCATCAAAAAAGCCGGATAAATCAACGCGGAAAGAAACTTCTTTCGGAAGGACCGCGAGGTTTTCTGGTAAGTCACGTACTGGCTGAGGACTTTGTCCAGGCTCCCGCTGCGCTCTCCCGCCCGGAGCGTGGCGCAATAGACCTTCGGGAACTTGCCGGTGGCTTCAAACGCTTCGGAAAGCAGGGCACCGCCTTGAACCCGCTCCCGCACCCCGTCGACCGCAGCGCGAAGCTGTTCGCTCCGCGTCTGGCGGGCCAGCATGTCGAGAGATTTCTGAAGGGGAAGCCCGGACTTGGAAAGCGTCATGAACTGCTGGTTAAAGATCAGCAGATCGTCCGCGCGGATTTTCCCCTGCCGGCGTCCGCCAATCTGCGTGGCCAGGATGGACTTTGGCCTGATCGAAAGGACAAAATAACCCTGCGCCGCAAGGTGCGTCCGCAGTTCCCCTTCGGAAGACGCTTGATGCGTCTGGTTTTCCACGTGGCCGGTCTCGCTGCCAACCCTGCAAATATACTCGCCCATATCTACCAGCTACTGTACGGCGTCCCCTCCAAGGAAGTTGCGTCTGATCCGCTATGCACGTCGACAATGCCCGGCACCATCTGCTGGGCGGTTAAAGGGACTTCCTCCGTATCAACTTGCCATGTCTGGTTTGACCCTGTAAAGGGGTCAACCGGCAAACCTCCGCGCAAATAGCCTGCCTGGACCAAATCATCCAAAGACTCAGGGGGTTGCTGTTTGTCCAACGTGTACTGGTCAATGAGCTTGCGCATGGTAAACAGATCGTCTTTCAGGACGGCTTCCCGCGCCCGGGTTACCGCAACCTCATACGTGGGCACGGCCATCGCCGCCAGAATCATGATCAATACCATCACGATCATGAGCTCGATCAGCGTGAAACCCCGCGTTCGGACGTTCTCGCGCCCCCGCGCGAGCACCCCCGACCTGTCGCTTCTACCAATCTGCATAAGGCGTTCCATCTAAACCGATGCCCTGGCTCTTCGAGTAAACGTCGAAAACGTCCTGGCCTCCCCAGCTTTGGGAGTCCGGATCATCCTGCATCGAGCGCAGTCCCCAATCCTTGTCGCCCGTCATCGGATCAGTCGGAATCTTCCGTAGGAACTTGTATTTGGCTTTGCTGCCCTTGAGGGGAACACCCTCGACCAGAATTTTAAGAGTAGGAGGGTAACCGTAAGTGTCCATCGTGGTCGGAATCATGCCGCGGTCCGCGAAGTCCTTGTACCGGTCGATGGCGTCGCGCATCGTCCGCAGATCGCGCCTGAGCTCCTCTTCTTTGGTCCGCTGGACTTCCATCCGGGCGAGCGGAAGGGCCACCGTCGTCAGGAGCATGAGGATGGCCATAGCGGCGATCATCTCCACCAGGGTAAAACCCCGGCCGTCACGCCATGTCCTTGCCCCGTAGTTCCTAAGAAACCTCATGGTCGTTGCCGTGGTTCTCCTATTGAACCAGGACGGGGTTGTTCCGCATTCTGGGGAACCATCGCCCCGGCGGGACCGGATGCAGTGGGTGCTGGAAGAGAAGGAGCGGCCGATTGTGAAGCAGCTTGCGTCGCCGTGTCTTCAACCGCCGGCTCGGGCAGGCGAATAACCCTCGGCGTCAGCATGATCAGGACGTCCGTTTGCACCTTTTCATGGTGCGTTTCGCTAAATAGATATTTAAGTCCCGGAATCTGACCGAGTCCCGGCAGGCCGGAAACAGACTCGGTGTTATTGGTTTGCAACAGCCCGCCGAGCACGCTGGTTTCGCCTTCCTTCAGGCGGATGTCATGCTCAATCTTCCGCTGCCCGAAGGTCGGTTCGCTAACCCCGGCAATTTGCACGGAAGGCTGCACGGAAGAGATGTCAATCTTGGCATGCAGGGCGATTTCCCCGTCCGGCAGCAAATTGGGCGTCAGCGTGACGCTGACGCCCACGTCCTGAAACTGGAATTGCGTGCTTGCCAGCAAGCTGGCGCCTCCGCCCGCCGTCGAGGTGCCGGTGAGCGAAGGCAAGAAGCTCCCTGTCGCATACGGGATGCGGCTGCCGATCTGCAGCGTGGCCGTGTCGCCGTCGGTCACTCGAACCTCGGGATTCTGGAGGATCTGGGTGGTCGAATCGCTCAGGATGGCGTTCGCCACCGCGCTCGGCACCACCAGGCCAAAGTCGGCGGAAGAGAGATGCGACAGGCTGGCGTTGCTTGCAGGGTTAAACACCGCCCCGGCCTGAAGGCCGTTGCTGATTGATCCCGAAGAAGCATCCACGGTGGCGGGCGTCAAGCCCAAGTCCCTGACCCGGTCGGCGTCAGCCTCGAGAACCGTTACATCAATCATGATCTCCGCCTTTCCGCGGTCGAGATCATGAATCAGGTCCACAGCCTGCTTAACTTTTCGCGGGGTATCGCGAATAATGATGGCGTTGGCGTCGGGATTATCGATGATCCGCTGAAGTCCCAGAATTTGCTTCAAAGCAGTGGTGATGGCTGTCCGGTCAGCAGGCTTCAAGGGGTTGGTCAGATAGACGGTCTTCAGAACTTCCGCCTGATAGTCCCGGCGATTAGCCGGATTATCAGGAACCACCAAAATGGTGTTGGGAGTCACCACCTTCCAGAAGGTGTGCGTCTGCAACGCCAGAATGTGCAGCGCGTCAGAGAGCTTGACGTTGTTCAAGTCTAAAGAAACGGGCCTAGCCTGGAAGTCGGAGGTAAAGGCCACATTCAAGCCCGCCAACTTGCACAAGGTCTCGTAAACGCGTTTACTGTCGGCGCTGATGCGGAACTGCGTCAGCGCTTCTTGAGGCAAAGGCTTCAACTGCAAGGGCGAAGGCAACGCCGTCTTCTCGCTGGATACAATGGCGTGCTCAAGGCTTCTTTGGTGGGCGCGCTTCAAAGCCGCTTCCTTCTCCACCAGGTGCGTCAGTTCCTGCTGCGCAGCCTGGTTGCTGGGATCGATGCTGACCGCTTTCTGGAATTCACCCAGGGCTTTCATGGGCCTGCCCTCGCCCAAAAGCTCTTTGCCTTGCTCTAAATGGAGCATGGCGGCTTCCATCCGCGCGTGCTTTTCGTCAAGCAAATACTCGGCGTTTTCAGGCTGCGTTTGGACTGCTTTTTGGTAATTAATGAGCGCCGTGTCCCAGTCTTTGCGGAGTTCGGCCTTGCGACCTTGCTGGAAAAAGACGTTCCCAGGCGCACAAGCCGTACAGATGAGCAATCCCCCAAGGGCTGCCAAAGCAGCAACCGGTCGTCCCGTCCTAATCTCCCGCCACGGCATACGCATTAGATAAGGAACATTATTAGCGAAATGGCACCCTGAAAGCAAGCGACGAAAGGCAGGCTTCCCCACTTTTGGTAGGCAATTTACATTATTTTTACTTTTTAGCGTCATTGCAGTTCCGGAACCTTCCCGCTTATAGCGCCGGGTTCCATCTCACATCCGCCCGCAGCCGGAGGAAAGCGGTCAGCGGAACAAGCCCTAAGCAAAAAACCGCCGACCCGTGCTAGAATTGCCAAAAGGCATTACGGGAAAGAAGGAGGCAAGAATGGCAAAAGTGCTGCGCTGCCGCGATCTGGGAACGAATTGTCCCAAGGAAATCAGGGCCGAAAACGAAGAGGAACTGATGAAGCTTGCCGCTGAACACGCGGAAAAGGACCACGGAATTAGCGCCTCCAGCATCCCTCCTTCCATGCTGGGTTTAGTCAAAGCGGCGATCAAAGATGAATGACCCGAATCTGTCCAGGCAGGTGGCTGGAGCAAAAGCAAGCAGAAGATTTTAATGCTTTTTGCCATCGGACCGGCTCCGTTGAAGATAAACACCTCCCTTTACAACCACTCAAACTTTGCGTCGCTCAAGCTTCCTACAAACCAAAGCCCCCGCCGAGAAAAGCGGGGGCTTTAGCGCGCTCATCAAACGAAGAGCTTAAACCATAGACCTCGCTGGGAAATTTACGGATTCTGACCTTTCTTTTTGCTTTGCTTCTTCGACTTCTTGTGTTTCTTAGTATGCTTTTTCTTGTGTTTCTTTGATCCCTTAGCGGGAGCTTCCTGCGGCGCCGCTTGCTGAGCAGTAACGCCTATCACCGGAGCCGATTGAGACGCTTCATGGGCAAACACGGGCATCGACAAGGAAATTGCCACCGCCAGGGCCGACAGCAACGTCATAAGCTTTTTCATGGGCGGAGATTCCTCCTTTGAAATGAGTCTCACCTGCATATGCCCACAGCACGGGGATGACCAAAGTCAAACCTGTCGCCCACCCGAACCATCTCGTTGGTTTTAAATAAGTTGATGTCAGACGCGAACCGCGTGCCGGGCCACCCCCCCCCCGAAGTCTCCAGCGAGTACACGCATTGGTGCATTCCCATACCAACTGGGATGCCGAGCGCAGTCCAAAACGTCGAAACGGAACAGGCAATAACCGCAGCCCCGAACCCCGAGCTTTCCGGCATCGCTCCCCTGATTCGGGCCGGCGGCAAGTCTGGTACAATCAGCGTTACTCATGCCTTGTTCCTGCAAAACCCCGCGCGCTCGAATTGCGCCCCTGCTGACGGGAGCGAAGCCCCTGAAACTCGTCATCTTTTTTGTCACCTCAACCTGCAACGCCAAGTGCCGAACCTGCTTCTACTGGAAAGAACTCAACCAGCGCGGCGACCTGACCTGGGATGAAATCAGGCGACTCTCTTCGACCCTGCCTCCCTTCACAGACCTCTGGCTCTCTGGCGGCGAGCCGATGCTGCGCCGCGAGCTGCCCGAGATCTTGCACCTGTTCCATCTGGACAACGGCGTCCGTTGGGTGAACCTGCCCACCAACGGACTTCTGCCCGAGCGCACAGCCGAATACGCGGCAAGAATCTGCGGAGAGAATCCCAAGTTGCAGCTTGACCTGAACGTGGCCATGGACGGCCTCTATGAGCTTCAGGATTCCATCCGCTCCGTGCCGGGCAACTTTGCAAAAACCCTCAAGACGCTTGAAGCGCTCCAGCCTTGCCGGCAAGAATTCCCGAACTTGCGCGTCAACATCAACACGGTGATTTGCGCGGAGAACTTCGATTCCGTGCTCGACATCGCCGGTTTTGTGAAGGACCGGTGTGCGGTGGACGGCCACTACTTCAACATCATCCGCGGCAACGCCAAAGACCCAGCGCTCAGCCGCCTGCCTTTCGAACGCCTGCCCGCGCTCTATCAGGAACTCCGCACGGTCTACGCGCACTACGCCTCCCGCGCCACAAGGCGCCTGGGAGCCGTCAAGAAAACCCTGGGCAAGATGTATTACGAAGGCGTTCTGGCCTTTCATAATAAAGTTCAGCTTGCCAATATCGAATCGCCGCATCCCTGGCCCATGCCCTGCACGGCAAGCGAAACCTCCATCGTGATCGACTACAACGGCGACGTGCGGGCCTGTGAATTGCGCGGAAACCTCGGCAACCTCCGCGACTACGGCTGCGACTTCAGGAAGTTTTGGCAGACCGGCGAGCGGGCGGCCGAAGCCGGCCAGATTCGCAAAGATCAATGCTGGTGCACGCATGTCTGCTTTATCCATGACAGCCTGCGCCATTCTCCCAAGGCCATGCTTTACGACGTTCCCTTGAGCTATCTCGAATCGAAACTCTCCGGGCCTTCCGGCCACGGCCGAAAGCTTCCCGCCGCGGCTCGGTAACGGAGCCGGGTCCGTGGTAAAATCCCGCCGTCCATGAATGGCGAATCTTCCATCGTCCCCTCGGCGTCCTCCTCGGCCGCCATCCCGCAGCCTCTGCATCTCCGCTACTTTTTGCTGCTGCGCTCCAATCCGAATTTTCGCCGGCTCTGGCTGGCCCAACTGATCAGCGAACTGGGGGATTGGTTTTACAGCCTGGCGATTTATGACCTGCTTCTCAAGAAGACTCACAGCGGCAGCGCGGTGGGTTTGGCGATCATCATCCAGACGTTGCCCTGGTTTCTGATGACGCCGCTCGCGGGATACATCACCGACCGCTTCCCCCGCCGCGCCCTGATGATTGTGGCCGACCTCTTCCAAGGTCTCATTGTTCTCTGCCTGCTGCTTCCGGGCGTCAGCTCGAACGTCCACCTGATCTATCTGCTGCTGGGCCTGGAAGTGATTTTCGCTTCGGTCTTTGAGCCGGCGCGCAGCGCGATCCTGCCCAACATCGTTTCGCCCGAGGAGATTCTTCCTGCCAATGCGCTTTCCTCCGCCACCTGGTCGTTCGCCCTGGCGGTGGGCGCGGCGCTGGGCGGAGCCGTCACGGCGTGGCTTGGGCGCGACGTCGCCTTCGCGGCCAATTCCGCGTCTTACTTTATTTCCGCGCTCCTGATCTTCCGCGTGTCCGTCGCAGAGCAGCACATGCTGCCGCAAAAAATCGCGAGCGCCGTGGCCGCAGCCACCTCGAGCGTCCGCGAGGGTTTGGAATACGTCCGGGCCCACGGAGAAGTGCTGACGCTGGTGCTGGCCAAAGCCGGGGTCGGAGCCCTGGGAGGCTCGCTGCTGCTCCTGGTGATTTTTGGCGAGCGCATTTTCCCCGTCGCGGGCCACGGCGCTCTCGCCGTGGGATTGCTCTACGCCGCCCGCGGAGTGGGAGCCGGAGTGGGACCCTTGATCGGCGACCGCCTGACCGGCGGCGTCGAAAGCCGCATGTGGAAAAGCATCGGCCTGAGCTTCTTCATCATCGCCGCCGCCTACGTGGCCTTCAGCCAAGCGCCCAATCTTTGGCTGGCGATTCTCTGCATTTTCATCGGGTCCATGGGCGGAAGCAACATCTGGGTGATGTCCACGTCGCTGCTTCAACTGAACACCTCCGACCTGGTTCGAGGCCGGGTCTTTTCTCTGGACTTTGGATTGCTCATGCTGATGATCGCCGTCTCGAACTACGTGGTGGGACAAGGCCTGGACATCTGGGGCTTCACTCCGCGCCAGCTCGCCGCCGCGCTGGGCCTGCTGATGGTCGTGCCGGGCGTCTTGTGGATCGGCACAAGAAAGTTCTGGAGAGAACAGGCAGCATAAATGCCGCACCGTTTTGCCGCTGACCGCATGATTGGAGGCTTGGCGCGAATGCTCCGCCTGCTGGGTTACGACACCCACTATTCGCAAACGATGGAGCCGGCCGCCTTGGCGGAAATTGCCGAGCGCGAAGATCGCATCATTCTGACGCGCGGTGAAACCCGCCTGCGCTTTCCCCATGCGCCTAAACTTTTCAGCGTGAAGAGCGAAGATCCCGCCGAGCAACTGCGCGAAGTCGTGGAGGCATTCTCCCTCGATCCGCGCTCCGGGATCTGGACGCGCTGCACCGTCTGCAATGGCGAGATCGCTTCCGTTGCGCCGGCTGCGGGCAAGTCTATTGGCAGGGTTCGCATGTGGAGCGCATCCTGAAAAATCTCTCCGGGATTCTGGGCCGGGAACTCTAGCTTGGGGTTTGCGCCGGGCGGGCGGGTTCTCTTTGCAGCGGCGGAGGCTTTGACAAGCCATGTAGCCCTTCGAGCCAGCGGGAGAATTCCTGCCGGCATCATCCTGAGCGCCGGCGAAAAGCCTCATGTTGTTTGCGGTCCATTTTTTGACTTCATTTGTTTTCAATAACTTGGAAGAAACTCTCTTGAGGGTTTCTTAGCTTCGTTTTTTTGGCGTGATATGTGTTTTCAACAACTTGGCTAGCTTCGTTTTCGGTTCGTTTTCGGTTCGTTTTGGCTGTTTTTTCCACAGCCATCTTTTAGTTTCAACAACTTCCTAGCTTCGTTCCTCAAAAAAAGAATTCTTTTTTTCTGACTTTTCAGCCCCTGAAACAAGAATTCTACTTTCCCCCATCAAATTAGCTCTCTCGTCAATCTTTGCAGCACGCATCTTCAACTCCGCGGCTCTCTGTCCCTGCAGCCTCTTGGCCATTCCCCTCACGGCCCAAACCCACTCCTGCTAGGCTACCATAGAAGGCTGAAATGTCAAGTGAAATCTCGCCGGGCGCTCGCTCGCCGAGGTGTATAATGCGCGGGTAGGACGATCGCGTAGTATGGCGGGGGTACCTGGCGGAGGGGTCGTGCTCCCGGACCCTTCGCAGTACGCGACCCTAGAGGCCACGGCACGAGGACACGCCATCCTCAGCAAGGAACGATGGATCTCAGAGAACAACTGCGGAACCAAATCTCTTTTATACGCACATCATGCGAGGGCTATGATCGCGGCCAAGTCATCGAAGCAATAAGAGTGGCGGCGGCGCTTCGTGTTCTGTTCCACGATACCGGTCGCCAGACATCGCTCTTGACTCAGTTAGGGGCAAAGCAGATACGTATTCTATCGACCGTAGCTCAGGTCCACCCTAACGTCGTTTTTTTCTCTGGAATGTCACCCCTGCGGATAACGAGTACTAACGGGACGGTCCGTGCGTCACTGGGCGACGCCGCTACGAAAATACCCATGCCACGACTGGAGTGGTGGCAGCAGGTCGTATCGGTCGTCGGGTCGCTTAGGGCGTCCCGGAAGGACATCGTGCTCGGAGCAGCGAACAAGGAGGGTGGAGCCCACGTTGACCCTCAGATGAGCAAAGATTACCGGAAACTGCGCGAGGGAATCTGGGCAAGAGTACATTATCAGGGCGGGAGAGAAATCGTTCGCGAGCCAATTCGGGGAACGCAGCTTGTCTGCCTGAGACAGATGGGGTACGAGGTTCTAAACAGCCCCGAACTGATTGCGCTTACCAACTCTCCCCGCCTCTAGCTCGGGAGCTGCCGCGACAGCAATCACTGGCTGAGCGCGATTCCGGAGGACACTGACGCGGCGTCTCCACCCCTGGAATTGAACACATCTCTTGAATCGCGATACGGGCGAGACCCGCGAAAGAGAAAGGCACAGATGAGGTGTCCAACCTGCGACGGTGGCGGCAAGTGGCCGAACATTTTGCATATCTGTCCAGTGTGCGACGGCGGCGGGAAGCTTCCGGACATGGGTTTTGATTGGAGGGTTTGCCCGGTGTGTGAAGAGCGCGGTACACATCCAAATATCCTGCACTTGTGTCCCAAGTGCAAGGGATGGGGAAGGCTGAGAAACGAAACGGGGGGGATCACCGCGTTTTACGTGGAAGCTGGAAAGCCCCGCATGGCGCATCTGGAATTGAGCAAGACATTTGAGCACATAAATGGTGAGGTGTTGATATGCGATCCATATTATGGAACTGGCTCCTTGCTACGCCTCGATAGCTTGAGAAACTCTGGACCAATTCGCTTCCTGACGCACGAAGCGGACAGCAGGGAGCGGTCGTTTATCGGCAGAACCCTGAAGGAGTTTGCGCTTGAGCGCCCTCACGTTGAGTTCCGCCAAACTAGCGCGCGCGATCTTCATGACAGGTACATCCTCACGAACGAAGAAATCGTGATCCTAGGACACGGCCTTAAGGACATCGGCTCCAAGGAGTCTTTCATCATCCGGCTCACCAAACCCATATGCGCGGATCTTATGCGAATTCTGAGATCCTCTTTTGAGGAAAAGTGGAAACGAGCCGTACCCCTAACTTGACCAAGCCGGTAGCAACTGTCAGTGCTCTCCGGACTGTGGACTTCTCAAATGGGAAAGGCCGACGGATGGGAATGCGCCAAACGTGGCTTTCGGCTTGTCATCTTCCGGATGCGCGTCAGGTAGCCCCCGAAGGGGGCAAAAGACTTTAGCCCACGGCGTAAGCCGTGGGACGGCGCCGCCTCACAGGGCTGGGTGAAAGATAACGGCCATTGACTCCCACGGCTTGCGCCATGGGCTAACATTTATCGGCCCTCCGGGCCTACACACTTTCGGAAGAGGGCCTAAGCGCGGGAGGAATCTCACGATGTTGCGGCGGAATTTTCTGTACGGTTAGGATCTGACACCCTTTCTTGGCGAGGCCGGCCGGCAGCCGCGCCAGCCGACCGTGGCGACCATCTCGCCACATGGCGGCGTAA
>JAJYHU010000150.1 GCA_021784615.1 Acidobacteriota bacterium
CAAGAAGGTGGGAAAAGTGGCTTGTCCACACGGCAAGCAAGAGAAAAACACCCGCCGACCCGACTGCTGCGGCAACGTGGCCACGCCTCTCGCCGGAGATGTCCGAGTGCCACGAATTCAGCACCATCATGATCCCCGTCACGATAAAGGGGATCGTCATCAGGATGCCGACCAATAAATCTCCCATCTTTCGCGCGCTTTCGAGGACGGTGGGCAGCCAAAATAGATATCCCGTGGACGCAACGGAAAACAGGAAATACATCATCACCATCACCATCACTTGAGGTTCAAAAAGAGCCTTAAGGTAGGGCTCAGGCTTCAGTTGTTCCACTTTTTCCCGTTCGTCTGCCAGAAGACCTTCCAGGTCATCCCGTTCTTCCTTTGAGAGCCATGCGGCTTTGGCGGGACGGTCATCAATTTTTCGCAGCCACACCACAAGCCAAAGGATCGGGAGTGAGCCTTCTGCAATCAACATCACCCGCCAATTCCAGCGGCTCAGAATCCATCCTGAAATGGGAGACGCAATAATGACGGACAGCGGGATGCAAAGCATGAACCAGGCGTTCGCGCGGGCGCGCTCAGCACGGGGAAACCAGTTGGAAAGCAAAATCAGGGTTGAAGGCCAAACTCCACCTTCCGCCACGCCCAGTAAAAAACGCATTGTCCAAAGTTCGCGCCAAGACGTTGTCATGCCGCAACCGATTGCGCACAGGCCCCATAGCAGCAACAAAATAGCAATCAGCCGTTTGGCGCTCCAATGACTGGCAAAATGTCCCCCGGGAACCTGTAATAAGAGATAACCCCAGAAGAAAACGCCAGCTACCGCTCCGGCCTGGGTGGGGTTCAGATGGAGGTCTCGGCTGATCGATGGCAAGCCCATCGAAATGTTAGTACGGTCAATAAAAGCGATCGTGTACATGACGAGAGTCAGGGGGATAATGCGGGCCCATCGTTTCTTGCTGCCCCCCGTTCGCGCAGGCTCTTGGCTAATGGTTTTCATCATAAAGACTTTTTCGATGGCAGAAGAAGCTTCCGGCCTGCGGACCCTGCGATCAAATGTTCCGAACGAGAACTGGGGTGCTTGTTTCGGGCGCCTCGCATGGCTGGTTCGAGTGACGGTGGTTATAGGCCTGCCCGCCCTCAAGACGCTCTCGCTGCTCCTCTGGACCGAGCACGCCATCGCGCTTTGGCTGACTATGGGCGGACGCTTGCGCTAGCCGGCCTTCCGGGATCGGCCAATTTCAGCATTCTGAATAATACAGTCAATTTTCTTAAAGCGGCCTGAGGTGTTTCTCGCTCTCATTCATACGGAAGACAGGGAAGGGTTTTCGAGACAACCTCAACCCACTTTCCATGCTTTATTTAACTTCCCCTTTCAGCTTCATGGGCGTACCGGTAAGGGGTACCGGGCTACCGCGTTTCCTCTTCCCCGCTTGCCATGCTTCTGCGAGTAATTTCCCAAATGCAATCAATCCAGATTCCTTGTGTCCACTGTTGTGGAGGGCAGCGCAGCTGCCCTCCACTTCCTGCACTTCACATCTTGAACAGTGTGTTCCTGTGTGGTTAGAAGTTAAGTTTCAGTGCCATCTGCATTTCCCGGGGCGTGTTGGCCTGGTAACCGACTTGGCCGTAAGTGCCGCTGACGGGATTGGTATCTGGGTTGCCGAACTGAACTCTGTTGAAAGCGTTGTACATCTCCCAACGGAACTCCAGGCCGAAGCGCTCGGTTAATCGAAAGTTCTTCGTCAGCGACGTATCCCAATTGTTGATCGCGTCGGCACGCAAGCTGGCGATCTCCCAGGGCGCGGTTTGCAGCGTGAATGCCGGCAATGGAGTCATAGATGCCTTGTTGAACCAGTCCAGGCGGTTGCGGCTGCTGGCGGAGAGGGTTGGATTTACCCCGGTCAGATTTACCCCACCAATTGAGATTGGGAGCCCACTCTGGAAGACTCCATTGACGCCAACCCTCCAGCCACCAAAGATCGCGCCGCCCACCCCGCTTTTCCAGCCGAAGTTTCTGCCGGGGCCAAAAGGCAGGTCGTAGATGGCTCCCAAAGTGAACCGTTGGGGAGCGTCATAATAGCCGATCATTCTGCTCGGGCCGGGATCACTGGCATTGATATATCGATAACGGTCGATGGACTTCGACCAGGTATAGGCGCCGAGCAGGGACAATCCATCCGAGTAGCGTTTGGTGACCGTTACCTGTAACGAGTGATAGTAGGTTCTCCCGGCGGTCTTCCGGGCGTCGTCGATGCCCGTGAACTCCGGGTAGGTCAAAAGGAGCTGGCCTTCGTGGATTGTTGGGCCGTTGAAGCCTGCGGTGGGGATCAGGCCATAGAACGGATTCGGAACGAGGTCGTAGAGATGCGAGCCCAAGGAGAGATACTTGGCCGGCAAATAGTTAAGCTGGTAATCCTGCTCGGCATTGCCGGCGGGAGTAAAGATCTGGCCGCCGCTTCCTACAGGTAAGTGGAAGGCCGTCTCGCCAACGTAGTAAGCTGAGAACAGAGTGCTGGGGGTTAGTTGCCGTTGGAAACCAAGGCTCCAGCGGGCGTTGTACCCCGGCTGAGCATTCTGGTCCAGAATTCCGAAGCCGCTTCCAAGCGCCGTCATCAAGCCGAGGCTGGAACCGGTGATCGGGTTGAAACCTTCGGGATACGGGTTGTTGAAAAGGTTGGTTGGGTTGATGCCGTTCAAGCTGCCTACGGCAAAAGTACGATTATTGAATCCCGTTTGCCGGGCGAAGCTGGTCCAGAACATCGACCGGAAAAATCCGAAGCCGCCCCTCGCGACTGTCTTGTTGTTGATCTTGTAAGCAAACCCGACCCGCGGGCTCCAGCTGTTCCAGTACGTTCTGCCCCAGCGCCGGCCGCTGGAAGTGGCAAACAGAAGACCGCCATTGACCTGAAATTGATCGGGAGGCAGGATGCCGCCGGGAAATTGAGCGCAAACGGGTTCTTTGCTAACGTCGCAGGAAATAGGATTGGCCGCGTAGTTGGCGATGGCCTGCGCAGCGATCGGATTAGGCTCGCCGACAGCGAAGCCCGCATTCTGGCGGTTGTAGCGCTCCGTTGCCGGGAGCCACACTTCCCATCGCACGCCGAGGTTCAGGGTAAGCCTGCTCGTGGCGCGGACATCGTCTTGGAGGTAAAGCCCGTAGTAGGGC
>JAJYHU010000187.1 GCA_021784615.1 Acidobacteriota bacterium
GTTGGGGGTTCGATTCCCTCACGGCTCACCATCTGATCCTTTTTGAAATGCACCGTTTATGGGCCAGGACTTTTTTAGGCCTATTTCTTTCCCTTTGCTGATCACGCCCGCCGAGGATCACTTCCAATCTCCCGCTCAATTTTGAAAGCTGTTTCAACCATGGCAGGCTGTTTGATGGAATTTCCTGCGATCAGGCCACGTTAAGAAAGAAACTGGTTCAGGCTTCTTACGCTACAAGCTTTATGGCGGGCGGTCCTAATGGGGTATGCCTAGAAAATCCTCGAGGGCACGGAGCCTCTGTCGGAAGAAACCTTGTGGATCTCTAACCCAATCGATGCTCCACTCGTATGATTCCACCCATGAATCCTTCTGGGACCATACCAGCCGAAGCCTTGGCCAACATAACACGCTGATTGCCGACGCCTTTCCAGTCGGACTTCTGAGCGGGATTGGCGGGTTTTGCGGGAGTTCTTCGCCGAAAGGATATCTGTTCTGCAGGAATTGGATGGCATATTCCCAGCAAGCTTTCGCCGTTCGTTCTTGGGCCTCATATTCCGTCTTGTCAGATATCAACCTCGCACCTACCAAGGCACGAGGCGGGTCAGGACGCAGACGCATAACTGGGCGCAGCGACTCAAAGACAAAGAAAATCGCCACACCCAGGAGAACATACGGCCACACCCGTCCTCTGCGTTTAGGAGGCTCCTCCGGCGGATCAACTCCATACATGTCGTTGATTGCCGAATATCTCTTGTCCATTGATCACTCGTTACTAATAAACTAACATGTCTTGAAACCGCTCACTCACAAATCGGCAAATCCAAGGCGCCCTTCCATCCCCGCCCCATTCATACGCCTTGGAAAACTCATCGAGAGGTCGAACTGGAGGCCAGGCTACCTGAGAACTTCAAGGCCTGCTTGGATACCTCGAGCCGGTAAGAGCGCCCGCACCCAGACTACCCGGCATGCCCCAAATTGAGTCCCTCTGCCCCTGGAGAAAGCGTAGACCAGCAGCCCTGGGACCAGTCCGAAATGGGTCCGAATCTGGAGCCCGTGTTCTGAAACGTTCGTCGCAATAACAGGCTGCACTTTATCCTCAACTTCCGACTTAACCAGCAACGTAACCGGGAAGTTCGTCTGGACTCGCGCCTCCCGCCGCGGTTTGCGTCCGAGGGCCCCAACCACGCATTTCTCCTTGATCGCATCCTTGATCGGCATAACGTCCCACCTGCTTCGTTCGTGCATCCGTTGGGCTCGCTGTGCGGCCACCCTTCACGGAATCTGTCCACATCCGTGGCCGCTCCAATTCCCCTTGTGTCATTGACTGGTGACAGAAATAGCCACCCGGCAACGACTTACGCTAGTTCCCTTCTAAACAACAGCAAGAAGCTTGCCACACCCTCGTTATCAGCGATTATTTCTTCAGGAATCATCTCGACTCGCGCCAACTTCCATTGCAATTAGTTAACTATGTTGTCAATAACTTGGCGAAATGGCTTCAGGTTCCGCTGGCCGCGGCGGGCACGAAAGCAACCCCTCGAAGTCAGGAATTCGCTGAACGAGCCAGCGTGGTCCGCTCCGCCACAGAACGATGCAGGGATCATTCATCTGAGGCGGTTAAAGGCCTTTCGGCATGGGATGACATCAGAAACTTGGGTGGAGGGAGACTCCGATCCATGGTTGTGGCGACGCGGGCGCACCGCATCATTTGGCCGCTTGCGCTTCGGGCTTCTGAGACGCCTTCAGCAGGTATTCTTGCAATTGAAACGTGCGACTTTACGGGATTGGAGCGTGTAGCCAAGGATTGCCCTTGCCTGGCCGGGTCCGGCCTGCGCATAAAGCAAAGGTCCGCTCAAGAAGCTGTAAGTTATTCAATGGAGCACGGCAGCGCTGAACCGCCGTCCGCTGCAATCGGATTCCCGCAAGCTCCCTACGCTTTCAGTTCGTTGCGCTTTCGATTGTCACCTCGCGCTGCAATGGAAGGTCGCTCGACGAAGTCCCCACCATGACGGTGTACCTGCCCGGCGGCGAGACCCAATGATGAGCTGCCGTATCGTAATAGGAAAACGACCGCGGGTCTATGCTGAGCTTCACCTGCCGGGTCTCGCCCGGTTTTAAAAAGACCTTTGCAAAAGCGCACAACTGGCGTGGCGGTTCGCCGTTCGCAACAGGCTGCCCGATATAGGCCTCGACAACCTCGGCTCCGGCCCGGCGGCCCGTGTTGGTGACATTAACCGTCGCATGGACGTCAAGGGGCAGTGGGCCCGCCGTGGTGGGCGCGACCACAAGATGGCTAAGCCGGAACGTGGTATACGACATGCCATAGCCAAAGGGGAATAACGGTTTGTGGCCAGTCGCATCGTACCACCGGTAGCCAACTTCGAGCTTCTCGCTGAAGACAGACCTGCCGTCAATTCCCGGCCATTGTTCGGGAGTGCTGGTGGGAATTTCAACCGCCGTGCGCGGGAACGTCAGCGGCAATTTCCCCGCCGGATCAACATCTCCAAACAGGATGGCGGCAATCGCATTACCGTCTTCCTGGCCCGGATACCACGCTTCAATGACGCCGCGCACATGGCCAATCCAAGGCATGAGGACCGGGCCGCCCGTATTCAGCACGACGATGGTTTTTGGATTGGCGCGGGCAACGGCCGCGATAAGCTGATCCTGATTTCCAGGCAGTTCCAGATTCGGGCGGTCATGACCTTCACCCTCGATTGTGTTTACAAACACGATCACCACGGACGCCGCTCGCGCCGCACTGCCCGCTTGCGCAAGGTTGCTGCCGTCCGCGTAAGACACGCGAATTCCAGCGCCGGCTCGCTTGCGAATGCCCTCCACGGGGCTCACCACGTAAGGCGCAACCACATGCGAGCTTCCCGTGCCTTCAACTTGCGGCTTGTTTCCGCCGTCCGCGCCAATAACGGCAAGGGAAGAAACACCTGCAAGGGGAAGAATGTCGCCCCGGTTCTTCAGCAGCACGATTCCCTGCTCTGCCGCCTTGCGGGAAAAAAGGTCGTGCTTCGGGCTGCGCGCATTGGCGCTCCAATTGCCCGTCTGCTCCTTATCAAATAGGCCGTGGCGGAACATTGTCACCAGAATGCGCCGCACATGCTCATCGAGCGTTGCTACGCTGACCTGGCCGTTTTCAACAGCCGCCTTGAGCGCCTGGCCATAGTATTTGTCACTGGGCATTTCCTGGTCGAGGCCGCCCTCGGCAGAACCAACCGTGGAGTGGGTCGCGCCCCAGTCACTCATGACCCAGCCCTCAAAGCCGATTTGTTTCTTGAGAAGACCATTCAGCACGTGCGGGTTTTCGCAGGAATAAACGTCGTTGGTCTTAACGTACGCGCACATGAAAGTGCCCACGTCTCCGCCAGAAACCGCGGCCGCAAACGGCGGCAAGTAAATCTCCTGGAGGGTTCGTTCATCCACTACGGAGTTGATCTTGCCCCGATTGCTCTCCTGGTTCATGGTCAGATACATATTCGCGTCCGCAATGGGGCCCTCGCTCTGGATGCCCTTGATTTCTGCCGCAGCCATCTGGCCGTTGAAATAGGGGTCCTCGCCAAGGCTTTCAAACGTCCGGCCCCACTCCGGCACACGGACGACGTCAATCGTGGGGCCCAGTTCGACGTTGGTGCCCTTTTTCCATTGCTCTTCGCCAAGAACCCGTCCGTAGGTGTTCAGCAGGCCCGTATCCCAACTTGCGGTGGCAGCAATGGGGGCGGGCAGCAGCGTTACGTCCTTCGCGCCGTTCCCTACCCCGGCACGACCGTCAGAGAGCTTGAGCGCGGGAATGTGCAAGCGTGGATTCGCCGGCACATAGCCGACATACCCCTTGACCGGAATTGGATGAACGCCGTGAACCATCGTAATCTTTTCATCAAGCGTCATCGCACGGATCAGCAGATCGGCCCGCTGCCCTGCCGAAAGCGACTTGTTCATCCAGGGCTCGCGAGCGCTTGAGCGCACAGGGGCGACGACCACAAACAACAACGCCGCCAATAACATGAAAACAGCCCCGGTTACCTCACTAAAACCAACCCTTCGTCTCCATTCGCCCATCACAGAATTCCTCCCGGAGCGCCTCGTTATGCAGAACGTTCGCGCAATCTAGGTTAGGCAAGCAGCCGCGGCAAAGCCGAGGTTTTACCTTGAAGCGTTACATTACTGCCAGGCGCTAACTTTCGTCGATGATTTTACGATGCCAATCTTCCTTTGCAAACTCATGGGTCGGATAAAAAGGAGGCGCGCCCCGCTGATCCTTGTCAAATGGCGCGATCCCCGTTGTGTTGACGTACCAGGCGGCAAGGCGGCGTTCCAACCCGTGCTGGACTCCCGCAACCGCTCGATCACCATAAAGATTGTGCAGTTCATTCGGGTCCTGCTGATACGCGTACAACTCGCTCTGGCCGCTTGGACGCAAAACCAGCTTGTGGCTGTGCGTGCGCACCATCGCCGCACGAGAGACCGTCTGCGGCTCGTCAACTTCCAGCTTCTCCTTGGGATAGTAAATTTCTGCCGGCGCGCAGTCGGCGGGCTCGTAACACTGAGGTTCGTAAACGTTATACCCGCCTTCCGAAAAAGCCGCGCGATCGGGATCACCGGGTTGGCCGTGAATCTGCGGCAGCAGGCTGCGCGCAAAATGCGTGTGGCGAGCTTCGATGCCCGCCAGATCAAGGCAGCTCGCCATCACGTCAAACAGTTCCACAATCTCCTCTGAAACGTGGCCCGGCGCCCCGCCCGGCACACGGGCGATCACTGGAACGTGGGTAAGAACGTCTCCAAGCTCGCTTGGCCACTTCTCAACCAACCCATAGTCGCCTGCATAGTCACCGTGATCCGAAAGGACAAACATCGCGGTGTCGCTCGCATGGCGAGTTCGGTCAACCGCCTCCAGCAGTTCTCCCAAAAGCCAATCCGTAAAACTCACCATTCCGTAATAGACCGCCCGGATCTTGCGAAACGTGCTCTCTGGCAATGAATCGATGTGGTAGGCCTTTCGGATTCCTTCGTAAAAGTTCGGTTTCCTGGCCGGCCCGATGGGCCGCAAAGGCGGCAATTTTGCCGGGTCATAAAGATCGTGAAAACCTTCATATCCTCCGTAGGGCGGATGAGGAGAACCCAAAGGAAGAAAAAGACAAAACGGGCGGTCCTGATGTTGCCGCTCAAGGATTCGAATGCCCGCCTGAAGGTGCTGGTAATCGGGAGAACTGCGCCGGTCGCCGCCCTCCGTATAGAGGAATGAGTAATAGTGCGGATCGCCAAATGGCCAGGGGTTTCCTGAAGATTTTTCGCGCTTTCCCTTAAGCGGAGGTTGATTATTCCACTCCGTTACACTTTCGTAAAATGATTGCGCCGCCAACGCATCGTTCTTGCCGTACCAGAAAACGTCGTATCCGTTTTGCTTCAGGTAGCGAAACAGATTCGGCTCCTCGGGGCGGAGAAAGTAATAGAGGCTTCGGTGCCCCCGCACGCTGGTGGGCCATCCCGTAAGCAAACTGCACCGGGAAGCGCCGCAAACCGGATACTGGACGTAGCAATTTGAAAACCTTGTGCCTTCGCCCGCAAGTTTATCGAGATTGGGAGTGCGACAAACCGGGTTACCGAAACACGAAAGCACATCCGCCCGCAACTCATCCGGCATAAAGAGGATCAGGTTGGGCCTTTGGGTTCTTTTTTGCGGACCCTCGGCGGATGAAGGCCCACTCGCGTTAGCTACACGAGACCCAAGGCCCGCCCCAATCGACATACCCGCAACACCAAGAAAATTACGACGCGAGATATCTTTCTTATCCATTAGTTGTTGACTCCCTCGGGCAGATGTTCGTACACCGCGCAAGTTTTCCATGAACCATCGACCCGCATTGAAGTCGGGTTCAAATAGAAAGATATGGTAGCGCTGGTGATGCTCTCAAATTTCAAGCAAAATCGCAATTCCCCCGGATCAGTTTTTCCGCCTTGTGGCGGAGCCATTATGACCGCATTAGCCCATAACGGTCAATTTGAGGATTGAAATGTACATAATCACTCTTTTCGCACTCTTTTCGCCTTCTTGACAGACCCGAAGCCGCCGATTAGCATGTGAAACGTTAGCCGTGGGAGCGCGTCGTGCGCGGAAGATTACATTCCGTGAAGGGGATAGCGGGGACACAGGAGCAAGCGCATCCTCGCGCGGCTCAATATGTGCTCGTGGTTTAAAATCCAAGGGGGCAGACGATCCCATCAATTGTGAACTCCCCAGAGAAACCGTAAGCCATGGCCAATTTTATGCCGCCAAAAAGGATCGCGCTAACGCCAGGGCGCTGCTGACAGCCGTTTAATATGGGAAGGGGAATTCTATGGACTCTAGCGATCAAGCATCCCAAAGCTCCAGACCCTGCATGCCGCGGCGCAAATTCATTAAAGATTGCGTCGCCGGAGCAGCAGGCGCGTCCGCCCTGGGAACGCTGTGCGGTTCCGGGCTGGCGTTGGGCGACAGGCCATCGCCCATGCGTCCCAACATCCTGTATATTCACTCCCACGATACGGGCCGCCACATTCAACCTTATGGGTACGACGTCGAAACTCCTCATTTGCAGCGGCTGGCGGAGCAAGGCATTCTGTTCCGGCAAGCCTATGCCGCAGCCTGCGTATGTTCCCCCAGCCGGGCCAGTTTGTTGACCGGAATGTACCCTCACAGCAACGGCATGCTGGGCTTGGCCCATCTGGGATTTTCCCTGAATGATTACCACCAGCACCTTTTGTGGACCCTGCGCCGGTCCGCCGGCTATTATTCGGCCCTGATCGGCCTTCAGCACATTGCGAAGGACCCGAACGTGATCGGGTATGACAAGGTGCAGGAATTTCCGGGCAACCACGTCGAGCAGGTTGCGCCTGCGGCCGCGGACTTCCTTAAGAATCTGCCGAAGCAGCCTTTTTTCTTGAATGTCGGCTTTTTTGAAACTCACCGTGCTTTACGCAATCCCGGACCGGACGAGCAACCTCGCTTTACAAAGCCTGCCCACACGCTTCCGGACACTCCGGAGACACGGGCCGACATGGCGGGACTCAAGGCCAGCATCCGGGCGCTCGATTGGGGAATGGGCGTCGTCCTGAAGGCTCTAGAGGATAACCATCTGGCGGATAATACACTGGTCATCGCCACCACCGATCATGGCATCTCCATGCCGCACATGAAGTGCTTCCTGTACGATGGGGGGATTGAAGTGCGCTTGATCATCCGAGGTCCAGGAGGGTTTGAGGGCGGGAATATCTGTGAATCGCTGATTTCCCAGGTCGATTTGTTCCCAAGCCTGTGCGACCTTTTGCAAATTGAACCTCCGGGATGGTTGCAGGGCAAGTCTATCCTGCCGGTCCTCCATCCTTTCCTTCCAGGACATCACCCCGGGGCGACCTTTGAAAACAAGCATTACTCACCTTCCACGCGGAAGGTAACCACCGTTACCGAGTCCGTTCCACGAATCATGGAAGTCAGGGATGAAGTTTTCGCGGAGAACAATTTTATCGTCGCCTATGAACCGGTGCGGGCGGTACGGACCCGCCGCTGGAAGTACATTCGTCACTTTGGCGATCGTCGCCGCCCGGTCTTGTGCAACACCGAGGACAGTCCGAGCAAGCAAGTGTGGATGGACTATGGTTGGGCGGAACGAGTCGTCCCGAAAGAAGAGCTTTACGATCTTCTCTTCGATCCCAATGAAACTTCCAACCGGACCGAGGACCCGGCGGCTCTGGATGCACTGAAGGAAATGCGAGGACGGCTCGATCGTTGGATGCACGCGACCAACGACCCTTTGCTCAAGGGACCGATTGAGCCTCCCTGTGGGGCCATCATCAATTTTCCTGACGACATTTCCCCCACAGACCACGTGGAAAAGGTTTCATAACCGGCGATATGCAGAATGAAAAAGGGCTCAGCTTGTCACGTCCTAACATGCAAGCCGAGGCCTCCGCGCAGGGATTTAGAGCTCGTTGCCGAAATATCCTTTTCTCACTCAATGACCAGCAGGCCGTAAACTTCCAGGCGCGGCACCGTAATGCACACGGCGTTGCCCAAATGCACGGCGGTCAAGGTTTCAGCCTTCCCGGAATCCGGTGAAAGAAAGCTGACGGAAGCTGCGCCCTTTCCTGATGGCCATGGCAAGCTGACGTCGACGTTGCCAACCGGATGGTCCTGGTCATAGTTGACCAGGTGCAACAGCCGGCGCCCGCCCGGCTGCGCGTAAAAACTCATCGTCACCGTAGATGGAGCCTTGACCTCTGCCTCGAAGGGTCCGCCAACGGCCCAGCCAACGGCTTCGAGCAGTTCAGCGCCGTTTTCCGGAAGCATCCCAAGCTGGAATTTTTCCGGAATGCCAATTTGCGGGAGATAGACCGCACGCCCTTTGCCCGGATTGGCATGGAGAACCTTATCGGCCAGAGGTTCGGGAAACAGGTCCGCCAGTCCGCTCTGGTTGCGCTGATGATTATTCTCATCAAAAACCGCCGTCTGGCCGGTCATCACGAGGCCGCCGCCCTGCCACACATATTGGCGGATTGCTTCGACAAACCTCTCTGGCATCAATGCCAAGTCCGCCAGAACCAGCGCGCGAAAACGCTTCAAATCTCCCGGACAACGGTCTGGCACCAAATTGAAAGGGACCTTGCCCTGGAAAAGCGCCTGCGTAACTGCCGCCCATCGGTTTCGGCTAACTTTGGAACCATAGGCCGTGTTGGCATACGTGTTGAGCACGCCGACATCGGCAATCAGTTCGGTATCCCGGTAGTATTGCTGCTCCCGGCGGAAGAAGCGGATTAAATCGAGCACGTGGGGATCGAACTCGTTCGGGTTATAGCTCGAAAGATAAGGTGCAACCTCGTTTCCAGTCACCCAGGCCGGGCAGCCGATACATTGCAGGTTGTAGGCCATGGATTCCGCCATGGCGACTCGGTCCGAAGTGTAGACGAATACCATATTGTCGAAGTAGCGCCCGAGCATCATGGAGCGAAACCTGGAAGACACCATGCCATCCGCCAGCCTGCTGGGATGGCCCTCGGCCCAAAACGCTCCGCCCCATTCGAGCTGGCGCGTGTGATCAACCGTGCCGATGCCCAACGACGAGATCAGTTCCCCGTCGTAGCCGCCCGGGTTGCATTCCATCACGACTTCCGGATTGAGCGACCGCGCGTATTCCGCCAATTCCCGGAAGAGATCCGCCATCACTTCGCAGCGATAGTCAACGAAGTCCCGGTAGAGAGGGTCGCCATTGTAAGCGTCAGGTTCGCGAGGAGCGGGAGGAGGTTCAAAGTAGTCCACCTGTTCAAAACCGAAACGCTTGAGCCGCTCTTCAGTCGGGTACTTGTTTCGCAAGTATTCCCGGAACTGCTGAACAGAATAAGGTTCATAGCTGGGGCCCATGACGTAGTTATCAAGGTGGACAAGGTCAACCTTCGCTTCTTCGACGGCGTACCGGACAAGCTCCCGCATCAGGTTGCGAAAGCCGGGATGGCTGCGGTTTGCATATCGGCGGAAATAGAGGGAGCCGTAAGTGACGTAGTCGCCCTTATGATCCAAGGTAAACCAGTCTTTGGCATCAGGGTCTTCGGCAAGCATGGACTCGTACAAGATAGTTCCGCTGTTTGTATAGGTGCCCACGCGCAATCCCAGGCGATGGCATATTGCCGCAAATCGTTTGGCATCCTCCATCGAGGTCCGCTCCGCCTTTAACCCTCCGCCCTTGTAGAGCGGGATCATGATGAAATTGAATCCCATCTCTTTCAGTCGTTGTGCAATCTCTTCGCCGTGCTCGCGCCGCCAGATCGTCATCTTCTGGTCGTAGGTCATAAACTCCTGCGACTTGTCCCAGCTTCCGGCCCGAAGTCGAGGCAGCAACGGCTCCCAATCGTCGCCCGCCATGACCAGCCCTTCATTGCGCCACCACGCAGGCCGCTTTTGGCGGATTGGTTCAGGCAATGAGGTTTCCACGGATTTACTCTCCTCCGCCGTCACAAAGCCCGGCGCAGCCTTGCCGTATGCCGAGGCGCCGGCCAGGAGGCTCCCGGTGGTTGTTAGGAATTCCCTTCGGCTCACGCTAAAGCGTTGCGGTTGTTTGTCCAAAATCGCCTCCTTAAATATCGCTGCTTTGAGTTTTCAAAAGAAGTCCGGCATCCTTTTCCCGAACCCTTATTTCAATACCGTAATGCCGTGAACAGCCAAAATGATGTCGTTCCAGAGCACCCTAACTTCGACGTTTTGAATTTTGCGTGCGGGGTCGCAGTCCACGTCCACGATGTCAGCGTGGGTAGGATACGCCCATTGATGGTAATCAAGCTGTTCCGGTGCTCCCTCCTGCCCGAGAACAGTCGCAGGGCGCGCGACCGGCATGGAGCGTGACATCAGGTCGATCCCTCCCTGAGAAACGTTGCCAATCACTTCCATGCCATTCTCAGCGTAATGATAGCTCCCGCCAAAAAATCCCGCCCAACTCGAATCAAAATTCTTCGGGTTGACCAGGTTGAGGCTTGCTTTGCCTCCGTCCGCCTAATGGATCACGATGCGGGCATTGGCAATCTGGCTTTGCATGGGAAAGGTAACTCCGCTGATCAGCAAATAGACTTTCCGCGCCGCGCTCTCCACCGGCACGGCTAAGTGGTCAGGAAATGTTTTCCAGGTCAAAGATAGCGCAACTATGTTTTTGCCCGCGGCCCGCTCCGCAAAAGGGATTCCCGAGTGGGTGATAAAGACGCCCTGGTTATTGACCCTGGATCGCAGGAAATTGTCATTAGGCCGTCCGCTGCGGCTGCCCACCAAGTGCTCCAGCATGTAATCACGGCAAACCGGATCAGCCTGAACCGTACTGGAAATCCGGAATGGATGGGAAAACACGGTTGAAAGCGAGTCATTGTAAAAGCGTTCCAACCGTAAAAGTTTCCAGTGCATGCTTTGAGCTGCGGCCGGCGGGGACTGCGGCCAATAAAGGACGTCGGTGGTGACCCGGCTTGCACCCGGCAAGCCGCTGATTTCGAGCCGATTCTTCCCTGGCAGCAAAGCGGACAAATTTCCTAGAGTCCGAAACCTTTCTTCTGCTCCAGGGCGCAGGCGGAGATCCAATCTGGTTGTCCGGCCTGCCCAATGAGCGGTCGCGTGCGCCTCCATGGCCGCCGCTCGATTGTTCCGAATCGAAAAGTCGCACTGCCCCGTGTTGAAGTCCAGGCGCGGGGCCAGTATTTCCACGGCCGGCCGAACATCCACGTTGACAGGTTCCCACCGTGAATCTTTGGCCCCCCCGAGGCGTAGAAACAGCGTGTGCCAGCCCAATGCGCCTTTGACGGTTCCCGAAACAGTTCCTCCCGATGAACTGATCGGGCCCAGGACGCCTTGCGGGTCCTTCACTCCCCGGTAAGAGGCGCCAGCAAGCTGGATGTTCAATCGCGCGCCCGGCACAGCAACAGGCGGACAGCGCAGGGCGATTTCCCGCGGTTGGAATTGGATGCGCAAGTTGCTTTGGCGGCCGAGGGGTCCCGTCACATCCACAAACGACTCGCTGATCCCTGGCTCCAGATGAGCTTCCGTGGCTGAGCCGTTTACGGACACTTTGACAAGGCTCGCTTTGAACAGTGGAATGCGATAGTGGATTCGCACCGCTCGAAGCGTGTTGACCCGCAAAGTAATTTCGGATGAGCTCTTGTGAAAGGTATAACTGAGATCGGGAGTCGAGATGGACGCATCATTCCACTTGGAGGGAAAGCCGGGCGAAATATTGATGGCATCGTGCTGCATTTCCGGCAGGATTCCAAACACTCCCTCCACGGCCGTTCGCGCAAACATGCTGATGGCGTCACCAAACTCTTCGTTGGCGCGCTGCTGGCCGTTCGAATAAGCATGGCAGGAGAGGCCGCCGGGAACTGCTCCCTGGTACAGGGAGGCGTAAACTCCTTTGACCAAATCGTAGGCCTTGTCGTACTGGCCCGCGCGATAGTATGCAATGGCAAGATTCAAATTTTCCGCAAAAATCAAGTCATAGGTGCTGTGGGTATAGTGCTTGTCGTAATTGGGAGCCCAGTTGGAGCTCCAAACCAGCCGCCCGCCGCGCGGGATTCCGGTTTCATTGTGCAGGTTCGTCTCCGTGAAACGCAACATCTGATAAGCCTGGAACGGATCCGTAACGCCGAAGTCGATAGGATGGTAAATTGTGGGCAGTTCCGGCGAAGGATGAATCCTTTCTAGGCCCATACGATCGATGTATTCCGCATAGTGGCCCTGCGAGGAAAGCCAAAGCTTGCTGTTCATGGTTCGGCGAATTCGTTCCGCTGCATCGAGAAAAGGCTGCGCATCGGCCCCGGCGGTTTTCGCGGCCTCCGCCGCAAGCTCGTAGCCGCGGAACATATAGGCGGACGCCTGGGTGCAATCTCCCCCGTCGTACCAGTGCGAGTCGCTGATCCAGGTGTTCAGGCAATTCTCATAGAGCGCATCATTATCCGGGTCCAGCCGGCGTTTTTCCCAGGAGAGAATGCCTTGGATAACCGGAAACAGCGAGGCGAGCAGTGGGCGGTCGCCTGTCCAAAGGTAGTGATAGTAGATGTCGTCGAGGTAGACCTCGTCCATGTTGTAATAGAGTTCCCCGGGATGCTCTAACCTGTCGGGAATGCCTCCCCGATTGTCGCCATGTTGAATCTGGAGAGCCGCAAATGCCAGAATGGCGGACATCACCCGGTTGTGCCAGCCGAGGGCTTCCGAACCGTACCACCCCCGCCAACCCAGGTAGTGTTGCATCCAGGAAACAGCGCCGTGGAGAAAGGACGGCGGCTGCCACAAACCGTCGTTGGCAATCACCATCGCCTTGACTGCCAAGTCAAAGTACGGATCGGGAGTATGGACTTGAACCCGATTGGCAAGAGTCCGGTAAAAGTTCACGGACTGCTCAAACGTCAAGGAGGGATCAGCAATCAACCTTGCTAAGGCATCTACGCCCGCCATCGTAAAAACCAGTCGGACGGACTTCCGATCCCGTGGCCAGTCTCCCGCAAAAACGACGGCAGGAGCTTTTGACGGCGGCGCGTGCTCGGCCGCAAGTGGCCCCTTCACTACTTCCCCTGCATCTTTCATGGAGAACTGGCCCGACAAGTCGCAGGTTCCCCAGATCGTCCTGCCTTTGATCCTGGAGGAAGTTAGAGAAAATCGGTTGCCCCAGATGTGGACGACGTTCCCCACGCTGTCGCTCGCTTGAAGCTGAAGCTTGCTCACCAACCACGAATAATTCACGTCATAACCCGAGGCGCCTCCGAAGGCCCAGACCAAACGGACCCGCCCGGCAGGCGGGCGAATCCATCGCAGCCGGATCATGAATCCCTCCGCGGAAGAAAGCGGAACAGCAGTCACTTCCAGCGAACCCGTTCCAAGAACCGGGTCCTCGACGATCTGCCGAGTAAGCCCCGGCTGGTAAACGCTGTAGATTTCCGCGAAGTGATCGAGCCATTTCCCTCCGCGTTCCGTGATCAATCCAAGGTACAAAGTTCCAATCTTGCCGCCACGGGTGGGAGCAACGTAAGCAAAGGCAGGCCGGTCGCCGCTGAGCAACATCGAGGGCTGATGGGTGCCGAACAAGGGCCGGTTAAAGTACGCGGACCCATTGTGGATTGCGAATCCCCCATCGCGAATCTTGTAATGATACCCGGTGGCTGAAAGAGATAATGGGATTGCAAATGTTAAGAACAGCAGGAGCAGCCGCCCACGCACTTTCTTGCCTCCTGACGCTAGCAAAGGATTGCGGTCAATTCGTGCGAGCTGCAGATTAGAACCGCAACGCTTTCACTACTGCCGCCCGGCGAGCGGCCAAAGATGTTGCGGAGCTATTCAAACCCCACTTCCCAGAGGTAGCTAGAACGCTGGTGGTTGTCATTCTCGCCCAGATAAACCTTGTGGTTATCGTCTACAGCAATGTCATGGATGCGCGCGGGCCGCTCATTCCTTTGCGGGTCCATCAGATCGCCGTAAAACTCGATGCGGTCTGTCGAAAGCTCCCAACGGACCAGTTCCGTTTGGCCTTTCACGCCGCCGCCACCGTAAAGGATGCCGTCTTTGATGGTGAGAGCCGGAAGCCTTTCCGTCGCGGTCACGTTAGCGACTTTTTCCGCCTGGCCCGTGGTAGTATCGATCCTGCAAAGAACGCCTGCAACCGTGCCGGCATAGATATAGCGGTCGCCGTCGTAGGCCATCGAATCGCAGAAACCCAGGTCTTGCTGGTGGCGGCTTTCGTCGACCGGACCGCTAAAGCCCTCGAGATTCCGGGGATCATCAAGCAGTTGCTTTGCCGACGCCCGACGCGCAAGACCATGATCGAACCAAACGAACCTGCTCCCTTCCGGATGGTACTTAAAAAGGCGCACTGGTTCCGTCCCAGGTTTTTCATCCCAGGCGCGGGTTTCAGCGCAAGTGCCCCAGAGCCATCCGTGCTTGTCCACCACCGCGTTGTGCGGCTGCACAAACATGATGGCGTTTCCAATATAGGCAAGCAGCTTCGTACTCAGGGCCGCCAAGCGAGTTTCAAATACCGCCTCAGCCGGATACGTAAAGCCGTAAAGAATGCCTCGCTCCCAGTCAGCCGCAATCGACTGGATATAAAGGTACTCGACCGGAACGCAAAGAATCTCAAAAGTCCGGCTCCGCGGGTCAAACCTGACCAGTTTGCCGCCTTTCGGTCGCGGGTGCTGGTCCAGATCGTGAAGCAGCGAGGTCCCGAAATAGAAGCAGCCGTCGCGAGGAGAGAGCAGCAGCGTGCGATGAACCTTCACGTCAAATTTGTCCGCCCAGCGTGATGCGCCGAGAGACTCGAATTGTCCGTTCTGAGGGTCGAAAACGTAAAGAAGGTCGCCGTCAAACGAATTGAGGCCGCAGTAGAGCTTTTTGCCCTGAGGGTTCCAGGTAACGGTGTCAAAGCTGATCCAGCCCTTGTACCAGGCGGGATCGGCAGCGAGGTCACGGTAGGTCCAGCGGCCGGCAATTTTCTCCTGCCATCCTTCCAACTTGTAGTTTCGCAGCGCGTGCGCCTTCACCAGTCTGGGACTTGCCACAGGTTGACAGTCACCTCCATCGTTTCACTTTGCAAATCACTCAGAGCCTCTGAATTTGCGCCAAGCGCTAACAAGAATTTTCTCAGTCATGAACCGTAAGCCAGTTTAGCACCCAT
>JAJYHU010000303.1 GCA_021784615.1 Acidobacteriota bacterium
CGAACTCGACCGAAAGATTCAGGATCATGACGTGCGCGTGCGTTCCGTAACGGTTTGGGAAACCGACACCACATCCGCAACCTATCGTCCCCCAAAGTCTTAATTCCTTAAAAAGCCAACCTGAACCACACCGTTCAAGCGGCAGCTAGGTCCAGAAGGAGACTCTGGGGTGAAGGTGTGAATTGTGAATTTGCGCACAGCCCTTGGGACAAAGATAGACATCGTCGCACCATGGGCAGCGGGTTAAATGCTCTCTTTCTCGAACGGTTCCGCAGATCGAGCATGCTTCTAGGAGATCGGCGACTACGTGGCGGGAAACCTTTCGCCATTTTTCAAGAACCTGCAACTCTTCCTGGATTCTTTGCAGGTCGTCTTTGTTCAGCATGTCAAGCTCCTTGCCGGTTATACAGGCTTGAATAGCAACTGGGATGCCAACTTGCGCGATTTTGCCCGGGAACCGCGAAGGCACTAAGCTTTTTCCTTTGAAGAGACCAGAAAGTTATGGCAGATCCTGCCGTGCGGTGGCAAACTCCCAATCCGTCTTTTTTTGGACACTTTTGGGCAATAATGTGTCACGTTTTTGCATGTTAATTTCACATCGTTGCAGGAATCCTCCTGGCCCGGGTCAAATGACAAGCTGTGAAGTTCGCAGCCTTTCGGATGGAAGCGCCCCTCTTTGGCGCTTCGGATTCCATAATTGAGCATTTGCCGCTCCGGCTCCAATTTCATGCGTGCAAATTCCTGGCGCTCCTGCACAACGTTGCACGGAGGGTGGTTCCGCGACGCGACAAGATCAGACCCCTGCGGCCGGAGCCTTGGCGGTGTTTAAGGTTATTCATGTGCAGTGAAAGGCCCTGCATGGTGGTTTATTGGAGAAAAAAGTTTTTTATAGCGAAATCCGATTCTCAATACAATTTACCTCGACTCTCTCCTTGGACTTTTAATATTGCTTTCATCGAGAGGACAAAATCGGGTGCGAGGGAGTATGCTATTTTGAACTGCCCTTTGTGAGTGAGGGGAGTTTTAAAGTTGCCGGTAAGAGCAAAAAGATTGGGCAATTCATTTCCTTTGAGAGAGAGATTGTGAAACTACGAGGCGTTGTTTCTGTGATGCAATTGCCGGTTCTTGCCGATGAGAGCATCGACGAGAAGTCTTTCCGGAACCAGGTCGATTTTACCATCGCGACGGGCGCGGTGGGGGTTTGCGCGCCGGCCTTTGGGACGGAGTTTTATAAACTTTCAGACCCGGAGAGGTACCGCATCGCCAAGGTTCTGGTTGAGCACACGGCAAGGCGGGTTCCCACCTTTATCAGTACGGGCGGTGGTTCGACCCATTCCACTGTTGAATTTTCGCGTTACGCGGAATCGATTGGCGCCGATGGACTGATGGTGGCCGCCCCTCGTTGGTGTTCGCTGGGAGCCGGGGAACTCACCGAATTTTACGAGGCGGTTTGCCGCAGCGTGTCGATTCCAGTCATGCTCCAGGATGCCGATTTCACCGGCGCGGGCCTTCCGGCAAAAGTGTTTGTGGAGTTGGCCGAAAGTTGTCCCAACTTCCAGTTCGCCAAAATAGAAGTCGTGCTTCCAGGGACGAAGTGCGCGGAGATCATTCGAGCCTCCGGGGGCAAGCTCCAAGTGTTGTACGGACTGGGCGGCATTGCAATGGCCGACGGATTGGCCCACGGAGCTTGCGGCATCATGCCGGGCGCGGGATTCGTCGATGTGGGCGCCGAGATTTTCCGCCTTTATGATTCCGGCGACGTTGCAGGCGCCAAGTCCCTTTTGTACCGCTTACAACCCTACCTGGTTTTTGCCCTTCAGCACCTTGAATTAGCCATTCGAATTGAGAAACGGGTTCTGGTGCGGCGGGGAGTTTTCTCCTCAGACCGAATGCGGACGCCTACGCTCCACCTGGATGAGGAATACGAGAAGCAACTCGAAGAATTGGTAAGTTACGCCGTCGCTTTGAGCGAAGAAGTCCATGCGAGGGCGAGTGCCGGGACTTAGATGCTACTGTCAGCGGTGCGAGGTCTAATGCGCGCAAATCAGCACAAGCCGGATGGCCTTGGCCCGCGCGCAGGGCAAAGCCTCAATGCCGGCTTTGAGCCTCAGACCTTAACTCCAAATTGTGTTGCTGAGTAACCTCCGTGGGCGCTGCCAGCAACGTTATCCGATCGATATCGAAATCTTTATAGAGATCCAGGCAAAACAGGTCGGGCGCTTGGTTGTACAGGACGGGCTTGTCCAGAAGATAGCTGAAGCTCGGCATCCCGTCCCAGCTTTCGACTTGGGAGAACAAGCGCGGCTCAAGAGCGGCGGCCGCTAGAGCAATTACCTGAGTGCGAGGGCCCGTGGTCTCCACACGAACCTGCGCCGGGATCCATCTCGTCTTGGCCCACTCGGCCAGGCGGATCAGTTGCGCAACCTCCAGCCCAAGCGGGCGTTCACCTTCTGACGCAACCATCTGTGTGAACCAAAAGTTGGGGGTGCTGGGAGCGTCGTCCCCGGTGAAGATCAGATTTGCCGCGAGCACTTGCTGCTGGCGTGCCAGGCGATCACCTACTTCCGGAACCCGGTCCCAGGTTTCAGTTGCCATCGCCTGCGTTCCGCCGTCGTTGAGCACGATGGTCAACGGCGCGCCGGGCTTGGTTGTAACTTCCTTCATCCACACGCCGGTCGCGCCGAGTCCATTGCTCAGCTCAAAGCGGTACGAGATCGATTCCACCTGGTTGTGATAGGTGTCAAACTCGGGCCAGACTTCCTTAACAGTGACCGGCGAATAGCGCAGTAAGCGCGCGAGCTTGGCCCTTTCTTCAGTCACCCATTCGGTCTTGAGAGCCGGGTCGGCGGGCACGGGCGGGCGGGTTATCCCGGCTGCAAACTTCCTTGCCAGTCCGAGGATGGTCAGGTTGTCTGCCGGAAGATCGATATGCAGTTGGTCATAGCTTTTGACGTATTGGCCGACGGGAATTTCAGTTGAGCCGGCATGAAGATCGAAATACTTGTCAAAGAAGCGATAAGCCGCCTCGCGATTGTCGAGGCCATAGTTATGCGCTGAGATGTTGGTATTTTGATGAAATTGGAAGTCGCCTTCCTTGCCATATAACATAAAAAAAGGCCTGATTTGATCATAGTTGTAGGGCTTGACCAGAGGAGCCCGGAAGC
>JAJYHU010000173.1 GCA_021784615.1 Acidobacteriota bacterium
GATCCAGGCGTACATCGAAAATCAAAAATGGGACGAGGATGCGGAGAGCTTTAAGATTACAGCGCCCACAGAGCCTTGAGCCGGCTTCAGCCGGGAGCGCTTCAGGCGGCTTGAGCCGCAACCTGCGACTTTCAGTCGCAATCCAACCCACCGGCTTTCAGCCGGTGGTCGTTTAGACATACATCGGATTTATGGTTTCACAGGATCAAACCGCAGGTTCTTCCCGCTATCCGTTCCATCCTTCTATCAAGGATAGACTAACCTGCTTCTTTTCCGGGTCACCTCTGTCCCTCCCTTGTCTCTCCCGCCCCCAGCCCTACGCTATTGAAACTCTCCAACACGCGGGCCAGCTCCGCACACCGAGATCCCCGGAGGTTTCCCCGGGTATCTGGATATGGGGTGGAATTTCTGGGGGGATTGTAGAATCCTTCAATGATTCTTTTTCCTCCCTCTCCCTCTGTCCTCTGCTGCTGAACTCTACCACCCAATCCCTCTCTTTTTCGCCCCGGGGCCGGTGCGAAAAGTGGAAATATCACCGCTCTTGCGGGGTTTCCAAGCGCAGCGTCTTTTCCACCGCTCGCTCACCCACAACTTCCGCTATAGAGCCGTCCATTTCATCCCCAGAGAATAACCAGCCCACAACTTTGCCACTCTCCCAATGCGTCATCCCGACCCGCCAGAGAAAGGCGACAGGCCAACGCGGCTTGGCAGGCGAGGCAGGCGGACGGTCGCGGGGCCATTTCTCCGTTGCCAAAAACGGGCTTGACTGATATTTGTGGAGTGCCCGCCTATGCGAAAAATCTGGCTCATGCTGCTGATGTGGCCGTTGATTGCGTCGCCAATCAATGCGCAGCGTGCGCCCGCGCCCAACGCGTCAACCGGTTTTCCCATAGCGCCCGTGGACCATGGCGCGCAGCAGATTGCCTTGGGCAACTCGGCGCTGGCGCTGATGGGGCCGTGGAAGTTTCGCCTGGGCGACGATCTGGCCTGGGCGCAGCCCGGGTTCGATGACACGGATTGGCACGACTACACGCTCGACGCGCAGGGTTGGCCGGAATCCATCCTCCCCGAGCGAAATGCATTTGATCCGGGCTGGGGCGCACATGGCTATCGCGGCGCACCGAACTACGGTTGGTACCGCATTCACGTCTATCTGGACCGCGTCCCGAGTTCCTTGAGCTTGCTGGTTCCGGCAGTCGACAGCGCCTATGCGGTTTACTGGGATGGCCAAAAACTGGGCGGCTACGGCGACCCTTCGCGGCGGTGGGCCTACTTTATTCAGCGGACACAAGTGTTCCCGATTCCCTCCTCGCGCGGAGCGGTTGGCGATCATGTTTTGGCCGTCCGCGTGTGGGACAAGCCTCTTGTTCATACCGGGGTTCGCCGTGGAGGATTGCATGGAGCGCCGCTGCTTGCGGATGGCGCGACCGCTCCCAGAATCAAGCAGCTTGCCCTGCGACTGGGACAGTTGAACCTTGCGGTAGAGGCGTTGACTGAAGTGGTGCCGTGTCTTCTGGTGGCGTTGATTTCCCTGTTGCTGTATTTCTACAACCGGAAACATCTAGAGTATCTCTGGACTGGCCTGACCCTGGTGGTCTTTACTTTTGCAGACATTTTGGTGGTGCTGGACGGATTTTCGACAACGCGATGGCTGACACAGATTGAGTATTCTATCGCGAATGTACTCGGCGCAAGTGCGTTCCTGTTCAGCCTGCTGGCATTGCAATGGCTGCTTGCCCTCGATGGCCGTCCAAGGATGCGGTTGGCGAATCTGGCCGCGGGTGCTCTTGCATTTCTAATGTGGATGGCATTCGTCGTCAACGGGGAGTGGCTCGCTTCCGTGAGGGCCTCCGCATTTTTGTTCACCGCGGTCCAAATCTCGTTGTTGCCGTGCCTGGCGTGCCTTTTGTGGATGGCCGTGGTGGGGATTCGAAAGCTGGGGCGGGAAGCGTGGCTGATGCTGTCTCCGGGCGCGGTGTTATTGGTTCTGGTCCTTTGGCTATTCCTTGCCAACGGGCGTCTGCCGCTTCAGGTTTTGGAGGTTGTCAACGACGTTCTTACAATTTTGGTGCCAGCGTCCGTGCTCGCCATTTTGATCTATCGTTTTGTGCGGCAGTGGCGGGAGCATCAGCGCATTGCAGGAGAGTTGCAGCAGGCGCAGGCGGTCCAGACGCTGCTGGTGCCGGAGCTATTCCCGCCAAGCCCCTACTATCGCGTCGAGGGAACGTACCTGCCCGCCAGCCAGGTCGGCGGAGACTTCTACCAGGTGTTGCCGCTGTCAGATGGCGGCTTGATGGTGGTGCTGGGCGACGTAAGCGGCAAGGGTCTGCGCGCTGCCATGGTGGTCTCGATGGCGGTGGGCGCGGTGCGCGCGATTGCAAAGGAAACCTCCGATCCGGCCGAGATCCTGACCCGCCTTAACCGCGAGCTGACTGGAAACTTGAAGAGCGGCTTCGTCACCTGCCTGTGCGCGCGACTCGATGCCGACGGAACGGTGACCGTAGCCAACGCCGGACACCTGCCGCCATGGGTGAACGGAAAAGAGGTCGCGATGCCGGGCGCGCTGCCGCTGGGTATGCTGGCCGACCAGAGATACGAATCGCAAAGCTTCCAGATGAATGACGGCGAGGGAATCATGGTGATGTCGGACGGCGTGGTCGAGGCGCGCAACGAAAAAGATGGTCAGCTATACGGCTTTGCGCGGCTGGCAACGTTGCTGACTGCGAACCCCTCCGCGCAGCAGGTCGCCGAGGAAGCCATGAAGTTTGGCCAGGAAGACGACATTTCCGTGCTATCAATCACACGCATAGGCCCGATGAAAGCGGTGCTTGCATGAAGAAGACGGTCTTATTTTTCTTCCTGTTGATTTTGTGTGCGAGCAACTCGCTTCGGGCGCAGACCTTCAGCCTGATCACGGGCCGCGAGCCGGTCGCGTCGCTCGATGGTCTGTGGCGCTTTCATACTGGGGACAATCCAGACTGGGCCAATCCGAACTTCGACGATTCGCAATGGCCGCTGCTGCGCTCCGATGAAAGCTGGGCCAAGCAAGGCTACAAAGGCTACAGCGGTTATGCCTGGTACCGATTCACCGTCCAGCTCCCGGCGGGGTTGGACCATCTCTCGATCCTTTTGCCGCCATTGATGACAAGCTAC
>JAJYHU010000102.1 GCA_021784615.1 Acidobacteriota bacterium
CGGCATTGCCAACCGCAAGCAACAAGAAGACCATCAGCAGTTTCGCTCGCAACTTACGAACTCTCCCTAACCAAGGTCTGCATCCCTTTGGGAATGGCCACCGAAGGAGTCGGGCTTAAGCCGATTGGCTGAAGCCCTTGAAGGTCTGGTCGGGACGGCCAGATTTGAACTGGCGACCCCTTGCACCCCAAGCAAGTGCGCTACCAGGCTGCGCTACGTCCCGAAAAACACGCGCATTCAAACACGGTCTTCGACTGAATGGCGTTGAAGTTTCACGCTAGCATCTTCGCGAAACGATTGTCAAGATTCCCTCAAGTTCCCGCTTGATGGCCCGCAGCTGCGCAGGGTCGCCATGGGAATTGCCGCTGGCGTTTGGCTCTGCCGCAGAATGCGCGCCTCCGGCAAGGTATTTGCGCGCGCCCTCGATGGTGAAGCCTTCTTCATACAGCAACCGTTTAATCTCAAAAACCATTTCAACATCCTGCCGCCGGTAGAGCCGGTGGCCCGAAGGGCTCTTGGTGGGCTTCAAGCTGGGAAATTCCGTTTCCCAATACCGCAGGACGTAGGGTTGGGTTTCTACCAGCTCGCTGACTTCGCCAATGCGGAAGTAAAGCTTGTCCGGAATAGGCATGCTGAGCGGCAAGCTCTCCGTTTGCCGGCTGCCACGAGGCTTGCGACCTTTGAACATAGCTCCCACCCCGGCCAATTGGCCACGGTGTCATCTTAGAGAACCACCGGCAAGCCGTCAAGCTCAATACACGTTGATTTGCGGCCGTCCGGCAACGGCTTTCCTTCCCACACACTTGGCAGCGATGTAACCGGTTGCGGTACAATGGAAACGCTTGCGGGGGCCGCTGCTCGATCCTCCTTAAAATCACGGAACGGCTAGGACGCCAAATATGGAGAAGATGATCATTGGAATTGATATCGGAGGCACCAAAATCGCCGGAGGGTTGGTCAACCCGAAAGGCAAACTCCTCAAGGCCGTGACGGTTCCGACGGAGGCGGCGGGAGGCTTTGATAAGAGCTTGGGCCAAGTCATGGCGCTTATCGAGCAACTGATCTCCCAGGGCGGAGGCCGCGACCGCATCCGGGGAATCGGCATCTGCGCTCCCGGCCCGCTGAATCCTCACACGGGCCTGGTCATCAATCCTCCCAACTTGCCCGGCTGGAAGAACGTTCAACTGACCAAGCGCGTCGAGAACCGCTTCAAGCTGCCTGCACGCCTTGAAAACGACGGCAACGCCGCAGGCCTTGCCGAAGTCCTGTTCGGGGCCGCAACCGCTTATCACGACATCTTCTATACAACGGTCTCGACGGGAGTTGGCACCGGCATCATCATCAACAAAAAGGTCTATCACGGAAAAAACGGCGTGGCCGGGGAAGGCGGACATGTCTCGATCGACTATCACAGCCCGTACCGCTGCGGCTGCGGAACGCTTGGCTGCATTGAGGCGCTGGCCGCAGGCCCGGCCATGGTGCGCCGCGCGCGCGTCAAGTTGGAGCAGGAGCATACCCTGCCGAGTCTCTTGCGCGAGCGGACCCAAAATCACCTGAGCCGCATCACGCCCGAAATGATTGAGGCCGCCGCGAAGGCCGGCGACGCGGTTGCAAAATTCATCATTGAGGAAACCGGCTTCTTCCTGGGCGTGTGGCTCGCCTCCATGATCTCCGTGCTCGACCCTGAGGCCATTGTGATCGGTGGAGGCGTCTCGCGCATCGGCAAGCCGCTCTTTGATAAGATCCGCGAAACCATTCCGCTCTACACGATCAACCGGCGTTTTGCCAAACATACTCCGCTGCTGGCCGCCAAGCTCCGGAAAAATGTGGGCGTCTTTGGAGCGGCGAGCCTCTTCCTCCAGGAAGGCGAACGGGCCGAAAAAAATTGACGATGCGTTCAGCATCAACGCGTCGTGGAACGGACGATGAGCAACCAGTTCCCCATGCAGATCGGAAAACTGCTGGTGCTCTTGGGCGGAGCGCTGGCCGCCGCGGGGCTTCTGTTCATGGTGGGATCCAAGTTCTCTTTCTGGGGACTCGGAAGACTCCCGGGGGATATCACTTACAAAGGCAAGCATTCCACGTTTTATTTTCCGCTGGCCACCTGCGTGGTTCTGAGCGTTGCGCTCACTCTGATTTTGTGGCTGGTGGCGCATTTCACGCGGCGATAAGGCGTAGCGTCGGCCTTCAGGCCGGCATTTGAGGACGGCGCCGGGCTTAAGCACGCCGCCATAGAGCCCCAATGAGTCATTACCGGGCATCCAGGCCATTTCCGAGAACATATCCCTTATGGTGAAGCTTTGGATCAACTTGCGTTCAACCTCATTCCGGAACGAAAGATCTACAGCGTTTCGGAACTGAGCGTTGCCATAAAAAACCTGCTCGAATCGAAGTTCCCTGACGTTTGGGTGGCGGCGGAAGTCTCGAACTTCCGCGCCGCCGCTTCCGGACACCTGTACTTTACGCTCAAGGACGCCGGCGCCCAGCTCAAGGCCGTCTGCTTCCGCAACCAGGCGCGCTACCTCAAGTTCAAGCCCCAGGACGGCCTTTCCGTCATCGCCCGCGGACGCCTGGGCGTCTATGAAGCGCGCGGCGAATATCAGCTCTACGTGGAATATCTTGAGCCGGCGGGCGTGGGAGCGCTGCAACTTGCCTTTGAGCAGTTGAAGCAGAAGCTTGCGGCCGAAGGCCTGTTCGACCCGTCGCGCAAAAAGCCCCTGCCCGCCCTGCCCGGCTCGATCGGGCTTGTAACCTCGCCGGACGGCGCGGCCGTGCGCGACATCCTGCGCGTACTCAAGCGCCGCTTCCCCAACATGAGCGTCACGCTCTACCCGGCCAAGGTTCAAGGGGATGGAGCGGCGGGAGAAATCGCCGAAGGCATCGACTATTTCAACCGGCACTCGCTCGCGGACGTGCTGATCGTGGGACGCGGCGGCGGTTCGCTTGAAGACCTTTGGCCCTTTAACGAGGAGATCGTGGCGCGCGCCATCGCCGCATCTCGAATTCCGGTGATCTCCGCCGTGGGGCATGAAACCGATTTCACCATCGCCGACTTTGTCGCCGACTTGCGCGCCCCCACGCCTTCCGCCGCGGCGGAAGTTGTGGTCCATCGCCGGGAAGACCTGCTGGCCGAGATCGATAGCCG
>JAJYHU010000315.1 GCA_021784615.1 Acidobacteriota bacterium
CGAGTGCGCGGGTGAGGTTATTTCTTCCATCGAATTCGACCTTGCTGCGGCCGAACGGAAGCTTTTTGAGGCGCACGTGGCCCTGGATGACGGCGAAGCGGAGCAGGCTGGAAAAGCAGCCTATGAAGCGATGCTTCTCGCCGCCAAGGCATTGATCAAAGCTGACTACATTGATGTCGGTGATCATCCCGAGCAGATCATCACGGAATTCCAAGCGCGCTTCTATGCCACGAAGAGGTTTTTTGATCCGTACGCCGGAGGTAAATTCGCCCACTACCTGTTTGAGGCGCACCGGAAAGCAGGCTCGCCTCACACGCTCGATTCCGCGCGCCTGCTGATCGATGAAGCCCAGTTGTTTATTGAGGCTTCGCACAGTTTTTCCAACCGCGCGGGCACGCTGGTGGGGAGGTAAGATTCCGTGGAACTTCAGCACATCAATGTAAAACTTCTGGTTGCGAGCCCCGAAGGCATGGACCTTGAGGCGCTTGTCCCGATTTTCCATGGCTGGATTCAGAATCAGGCCTGGGGAGAGTTGCTGCTGGACGTGGCGGATTACCACCATGTTTATTCCGGCCCCGGAGTCATCCTGATTGGGCACGAAGGCAACTACAGCGTGGACAACACGGACGGCCGCCTGGGAGTTCGGTACAACCGCAAAGCAGCGATTGAGGGCAGCAACCTTGACCGTTTGCGGCAAGCGGCGGTTGCGGCCCTGAGGCTTTGCAAGGAGCTGGAGACTGATCCGAGCATCGAGGGAAAGCTTCGCTTCAACGGCCGGGAGATTGAGATCATTTTTAATGACCGGCTGCTCGCTCCCAATACTCCCGCCGCCCGTGAAGCGGTCAGGACTGAACTTGCGCCTTTCCTTCAGCAGATGCTCGCAGGCAGCGACTATTCTCTCAGCTTTAATGACGAGCCGCGCAGTCTGCTTCAAGCGCGCATCAATGCCTCGCAGACCTTTTCGGTCGAGGCTCTTTTCAATAATCTAACGTCCGTTTCAAGCGCGGTCGCGTAAATCAGCCGCCCTCAGATCCGGGAAGCGCGCGATAATTCCCGGCTTCAGCGACAATTTTCTGAACATATACCCTCCACTGTCCGGTGCATATTCATTAGAGTTGCCAATTTGCATTCACGCTCAAACGGAGCATATCGCTCGCCGACTCACAACGCAATAGCCGGCGTTGCTTATCCGTGGCATTCGCTCTCTCGGGGGGATATAATGCCCGCCGATGCAAGTTTTGTTGTTAACGAAAAGGAGGAGTAAGAAATGGATTCCAGCCTTAACCGTCGTGAATTCTTGGGAAGCTTGGCGGCCGCCGGCGCAGTCGGCGCGCTCGCCCCAACTCCAGCCGCAGCGCTGCCTCCACAGCCGTGGAGGGGTGTGTTCATTATCATGCAGACCCCGTACTATGAAAGTCTGAAGATCGATGGAGAATCGTTGAAGCGCGAAACCGAGTTCCTGGTTCGCTGCGGCGTGCAGGGGATGGTATGGCCCTCGGGTGCGGGAGAAACGGATTCGATCTCTCACGACGAGCGCGTGGAATTCTCGCGCGTGATTGTGAACCAGGCGCGCCACCGCATTCCGGTGCTGGTGGGCGTTCATGCCCCGAACAAATTTGAAGCCGCCGAATACGCGCGCCAGGCGGAGGCGATGGGGGCTGACGCAATGCTGGCGCGCTGCCAAACCGACGGGACGACGGACCTGAATATCCTTACCGATTACTTCACCGCCATCGCCTCGGCGTCGAAGCTGCCATTGTGCATTCAGGTCACCACCCCGGCAGTAACCGTGGATTACCTGATCGATCTGGCCCACAAGCTGCCCACCTTCCGCTACGTCAAGGAGGAGGTCAATCCCGTCCATCGCGTCAGCGAGTATGTAAAGCGAGCTTCGGGCCTGCTGGTTCCGATGACGGGCGGCGGCGCGAAGATGTTTATGAACGAGATGGCGCGCGGCTCGGGGGGTACCATGCCCGGCGCGGGTTTCGCGGACATTCAGGCTCAGATTTGGGACTGGTTCCAGGCCGGCAAGAGGAAGCAGGCGCGCGAGCTGTTTGCAAAAATGCTGATGATGGCTGTGATGGAAGAAGAAGTCACCTACGTCTTGCAGAAAGAGATCTTGCGAAGGCGCGGCATCTTCAAGACCGTCTACATGCGCGACACCAGCAAGTTCACCATGGACGCCGGCGACCAGCGCGAACTCGATGCCGTCTTTGAAGCCCTGAGGCCATATTTTCGCGTTTAAGGCGGGATCACTGCGCATCACAACACTTTCGCTGAAGCAAGGTGGCGCCGCTCTCTCCGCTGGCGGCAGTATAGGTCCGAACTCTTTGTTCTGGAACTGAGCCAAGGAAAGAGATACTTTCCGGGGATGAATACCATCCGCCTGTGGATGTTCTTTGCCGCCTTCATCGGCGGAGGCATTGAGAACCAGAACAGGGTGGCCGCATACTTCGACACCGCTCTGCAAATTGCGGATAAGCACGGCCTGAAGGTGATCCCCACTTCGTTCAACGGTTGGCGCAGCGTGCCCGATTTCGGCGGCTTCGCACAGGAAATGGTCAAAAACTGGATGGACGACCGGTACCCAACTGTCCCAAGAGGAAAAGGCAGTTACTTCCCCAAGGAGGTTTTGACGATGGATCTGGGCATAGGCGGAAAAACCGCCATCGTGACGGGAGGCGGGTCTGGAATCGGGAAGGCCATCTGTTTTGCCTTGGCGCAGGAAGGCGCCCAGGTGGTTGTTGCCGATATTCACAAGGACCGCGCTGAGGCTGTTGCGACTGAAATAGCGAAACGAAACGAAAAAGCCATCGGGGTCGCCGCGGATGTATCTTCTACATCCGATGTTAATCGGATGCTCAGCAGAGTGATCGAAGAATGGGGCCGCGTCGACATCCTGGTCAACAACGCAGGGATCATACTCCAGGCGCAAACCGTCGACATGACGGAGCAGCAATGGAACAAGATTCTGACCAACAACCTGAGCAGCTGCTTTCTGTGTTCGCAGGCGGCGGCCCGCCAGATGATCAAACAGGGAGGCGGAGGCCGCATCGTCAACATTTCCTCCATCCACGCTGAACTTTCCGAGCCCTCCGCGGGAGCATACACCGCAGCGAAGGGCGGGATGGAAGCCTTCGCG
>JAJYHU010000381.1 GCA_021784615.1 Acidobacteriota bacterium
CCTCCGGGACCGGGGAGGACTCCCCGCTTGTCCGTGAGGCCGCTTGCCAGGATTTTGAATTTCTGGGCCTCCAGATCGGCCCGCAAAAGAACGCGCAATCTCCCGCCGATCAAGATATCTCGACTGGGGATTCCGCCGTTCGCGTGGTGGTTGTCGCCGCCCGGGAAGATTGGGAAATTGCCCGCGAGTGCTGGAGGCTGGCCCGCGCGAGCGCGCGGACCTAAGTTGAGAAGCGTTATGCGCAAGCGCGCAACCTCTGTGGAGAGAGAAAACTTATGAGCGAAGCGGTTTTTGCCCACCGAATGCAGTTTGCCTTTACGGTGATGTTCCATTATCTCTTCCCAATTCTCACCATGGGCCTGGGTTTTTTTATTGCCTGGTATTCCACGCTCCACTTGGTGACTAAAGACAAGCGGTATCTGGACGCCGCCCAGTTCTGGGCCAAGATCTTCGCCATCAATTTTGCCTTGGGCGTGGTCACCGGAATTCCATTGGAATTCGAGTTTGGAACCAATTGGAGCAGGTTTTCGAGTTTCGGAGGCGGCGTGTTCGGGCAGATGCTTCCGCTCGAGGGTGTTTACGCCTTCTTTTTGGAATCGGGATTCCTGGGGATGTTTCTGGCGGGCGAGCGCCGGGTGGGGCGGACTCTGCACTGGCTTTCCGGAATGGGCGTCGCTTTCGGATCTCTACTTTCCGGGTACTTCATCGTCGCCACCAACGCCTGGATGCAGCATCCCGTGGGGTATGAATTAGATCCCTCGGGCGGAGTGCGCTTGACGTCCTTCTGGGCGGTTCTGCTCAATCCTTATGCCGGTTGGGAGTACGCGCACACCATCAACGGATCTCTGCTTGCGGCGGCTTTTGTGATCGGGGGCGTCGGAGCTTTTTATCTTCTTTCGAACCGCCACCTGGAGTTCGCCCGGCTGTCCGTGAAGACGGCGGTTATTGCCGGGGTCATTCTTGCGCTGACTCAGCTTTTCCCGACCGGCGACTTGAACGGCGCGAGCGTCGTCCAGTACCAGCCCACCAAGCTAGCGGCGATGGAAGGGCTATTCCAAACCCAAAAGGGCGCTCCGCTGGCGATCATCGGAATGCCGGACACCGGGAACGAAGACCTGATTGATCCCATCTACGTGCCCGATTTCTTAAGCTTCCTGGCTTATGGAAATATCCACGCTACCGTCGACGGCCTCGCCAAATATTCGAAAGACCTTTGGCCTCCGGTGGAGCTGACTTATTACAGCTACCACATCATGGTGGGGCTCGGAACGATCTTTATCGCCGAGATGCTGATGGGCCTCTTCCTTTTATGGAGGCGCAAGCTTTATTCCAGCCGCTGGTTCCTATGGATGCTGATGCTGACGGTGCCTTTCCCTTACATTGCCAATGAGGCCGGGTGGGTGGTGTCGGAAGTCGGAAGGCAGCCGTGGCTGGTCTACGGACTGCTGATGACCCCTGCTGGAACCTCCACGAACGTGGCCGCCGGCGAAACAGTGTTCACGATGATGGGTTTTGCGGGAATCTATGCCATGCTCAGCATCCTCTTTCTGTTTCTGGTGGCGCGGCTCATCCACCAGGGCCCGGACAAGAGCACGCCTGCGGCGGGATAGGAGTGGCGTTGCGGCCGGAGGAAAGCAACAGGACTGGGCGGGAGGTCTGTGCCGAGTCGGCACAAGTGCGCGATGCTTGAAGGTGGAGGTTGTATTCCATGAACGTGGCTTGGTTTTGGGCGCTTAGCGCCATGCTGACGGCCTATGCCGTGCTGGACGGATACGATTTAGGCGTTGGAATGCTTTCGCTATGGGTGGCGCGCGGCGAGGACCAGCGCCGAATGGCGGTGAACTCGATTGGTCCCGTCTGGAACGGCAACGAGGTCTGGCTGCTGGCCGCCGGAGGCATGCTGGTGGTGTCGTTCCCGCGGGTTTATGCTTCGGGCTTCAGCGGCTTCTATTTGGCCTTAATGGTGCTGTTATGGCTTCTCATTTTGCGCGGGATCTCGATTGAGTTCCGGAACCAGGTGGCCGACCCGCTTTGGAAAAGCCTCTGGGACGCCGGGTTCTCGGTGAGCAGCCTTCTGGTGGCTCTGCTGCTGGGAGTCGCCCTGGGCAACGTGATCCAGGGGCTGCCGATCGGGCCGAATGGATATTTTCAGGGGAGCTTCGCCTTGCTGCTGAATCCCTATTCGCTGCTCACCGGTTTGCTGAGCGTGGCCGTTCTCGCCTGGCACGGCGCAAATTATTTGCGCGAGAAGACGGAGGGGTCTCTGCTTGCGAAGGCGGTGAAGTGGTCTCGCGGGCTGTGGTGGTGGACGGCGGCCATGGTGGTTGTCGTCACGATGGCTACCTTCATCTTTCGGCCCAATGCCGGCCGCAATTTTTCAGCTCACGCGCTCGCCTGGGCTTTCCCTTTGCTGACGCTTGGGGGGCTTTTGCTCGGGCTGGCGTACCGCAGCGAGCAGCGCAACGATCAGGCTTTTTACTCCTCGATGCTCCTGATCATCGGTCTGATGGGGTCGGCCATGCTGACGGTTTTCCCCAATCTCCTCACTTCTACCGTCGATTCGCAGTACAGCTTGAATATTTATAACGCGGCGTCTTCGCCGCTGGCTCTCCGCGCCTCATTCATTGCCAACATCGTCGGCATGGCCGGCGTCATCGTGTACAGCACCTACGTTCACCGCACGTTCCGCGGCAAGGTTCGGATGGACGGCGGCCATTACTAGCGTGGCGCAAGAAACAGGACGAGCGAAAGCTAGCTGTCCCCGAGTGTTGCGGCGGCGTGAAGAAGGCTGAGAAACAAAGAGAAAACCTGAACAGCTCACTGGGGCGCCCTTCGATGGCCGCCGCGTTGGATGCTGGAAAGTTGTTCAAAGGCGATTGCGACCCTGTCGCTCAAGACCTGAACAATCCGGAACGCGGCCTCCGGATGGGAGCCCAGGAAATGAAGGAAATCCTTGCCCGTGATGAAACCTGCCTGACAGGCGGCCGTCGCCTTAGCCGTTTCTTCGTGACACTTGCCGGAAACGGTGGCGCTTAATCCCAGAATATTGCCTGGCGTCGCAAGTCCCAAAACCAGTTCCCCTCCGTCGCCGTCCGTAATCGAAAGCTGCACGCCGCCCGCGTAA